>JBBITY010000047.1:0-14008 GCA_037440565.1 Desulfurellales bacterium | reverse complement strand
GCCTCTTCGCCGAGCTGCTGGCGCAGCATCAGGGCGACGTACGCGCCTTTATGGTAGATCGTCATGCGCGCCGACGGGTCGAAGGCATTGTCGAGCACCGACATGGCGCCCAGAACGCCCGCGCGCGTGGGATCGTAGAACCGCTCGGGGAGGCGCCGGAGGAACGCCGCCTCCCCGAGCTGCGCGCGCACCGCCAGCCAACTGGACAGCTCCGCGAAGCCCTCCACGATCCATTCGCTGCCGCTATCCGGCTGCAGCCACTTCGCTCCGACCGTGCCGCCCCACCAGCCGTGCGCCACCTCGTGCGCGAGGATCGCCGTGCCGTAATCGCCGCCGCGGAAGTCGTGCGCGCCGACGCCGATCACTCCGCTGCCGTCGTGAAAGGCTCTCCCGAGGCGACGGCTCACGAACACGGTGAGCTGCGACAGGCCCGACGGACCATACGACTCCTCGAAGAGCCGGTCGCTGGCCGCCACGGAGGACGCCAGCCGCTCGCCATCCAAGTCGAGATCGGGCGGCACGAGCACGCGGTAGCGGCGGCTGCCCTCCTCGCGGCTCCACTCTCGATAGCGCCCCGCCACCAACGCCAGCCCAGGGACCGCCCGCAGCGGGGTCCAGCGCACGCGCTCGCTCTGGCCGCGTCGCGCGCGGCTGATCTCGCGGCCGTTGTACACCACCCTCAGCTCCACCGGCGCCGTGATTTCCACATCGGCGTTGAAGAAGCCCTGCACGTCCGACGGGTACCAGAAGGTGTCGGCGCTCAGCACCACCTCGTCTGGCTCGACGACGCCCCACCCCCCCACCAGCCGACTCGCGCGCGGATCGCCGCGATACGCCATGCCGATGCGGATCGTCTCGTCGGCTGCGAGCGGGCGCGGCAGATCGATGATGGTCAAGAGCCAAAGCTGCACAAACGGCAGCGACAGGTCGGTGCCGTCGCGTTGTTCCGCCCACACGCGGTGGACCCGCAACCCATCGTTCAAGAGGAAGTACAGGTGCCGCCGGCCGGCCGTCTCCGCGCGCGTCTCGATCCGGGCCACGCCGTCGAGCTCCGGGACGCTCGGTCGCACCCGCAGCTTGAGGTCGAGCTGCTCCACGCGCTGCCCGCCGATCACCTGGCCGAGCCGCCCGACCAGCGCTCGCAGCAAGGGCAGACTCGCACCGCTCGCGGCGAGATACAGGCCGAGGGTGCCGACGACCACGGCCGTGCTGACGAAGAAGAATCCAAACGCCAGCAGCCCCTTCAGAATGCGCATCGGCTCTCCCCTTGGTCCTCGCCCGCCGTTTCTGCAAAGGCGAATCGCGTATTCGCCCCGAGCAGGCGTCTTATGGCGCTAAAGGGGCCAAGGGACAAGCCCCGGAGGAAGGTTGTTGCACTGTCAGGAAGTCACGTTGTAAGGGGGGCGGCGTTGGGGTGCCTGTAAGAGCCGACACCGGGGCTATTTCTGCGGCTGCGCGCGCAGTCGCATCTCCGGGATGCCGATCGGCTGCAGGTGTTCGAGGAAGACGGCGTTGAAGTTCTCGGCGATTTCGCTCGCGGTGAGCCCGCCCGGTTTGTACATCATGGCCACCGGCCGCGGCTGCTGGAACAGCGTGTACCCGTAGCCGCGGCGGCCGAAAATCTGGCCGTTGACGTGCGCGGCCTTCTCGGAAGCCAGGAACGCGATCAGCGGGCCGTTGAGCTCGGGATTCATTTCGGGCGGTGGGTTGTTGGTGTCCACGCCCGGCATCGTCCCCGTCATGCGCGTCATCCCCGCCGGCGCCATGGCGTTCACCGTGATACCGTGCTTCTCGAGTTCGATGGCCCACACCAAGGTGAGGCCCATGATACCAGCCTTGGCCGCGCCGTAGTTGCTCTGCCCAAAATTGCCGCGCAGGCCGGCACTCGAGGTGATGTTGATGATCCGGCCGTATCCTTGCTCCTTCATGTACGGGATGGCGTGCCGGCCACAGTTGAACGTTCCTTTCAAGTGCACGGCGATAACGGAGTCGAACTCCTCCTCGGTCATCTTGCCGATCGAGCGATCGCGCACGATGCCCGCGTTGTTGACGAGAATGTCCAGGCGGCCGAACGTGTCGACCGCGGTCTTGATGATGCGAGCCGCGGCGTTGAAGTCGGCCACCGAGTCGTAGTTGGGCGTCGCATCGCCGCCGAGCGCCTTGATCTCGTCGACGACCTGCTGGGCGGGGTCGTTCGCTTTGCCCCGCCCATCGACTTCGCAGCCGACGTCGTTGATCACCAACTTGGCGCCTTCGCGCGCCAGCGCGAGGGCAATCCCCCGCCCGATGCCGCGACCCGAGCCGGTCACGACCGCTACCTTGCCCTGTAACAACATGGCCTCCTCCTCGAACCGGCGCCCGGCGCGCAGAGATGGGGCGTTCGGGTCCAAACGGCACTGCCGTCCTCCCGGCGCAGCCGAAGATCCTCCGGAAATTTGACTCGCGCTATCATTTCCCTCTACTGTAAGTCAATCAATTGACTGACTTTGGGCAGGTATCCAGGCGGAAAAGCTTCAACGGTCCGCGTCTCTGCGCTGAGCTTGTCCGATCAGGGTTGGAGGATAACTGTGCATGGATTTCACGCCCGCTCCGGCGGTTGAAAAGACGCGAACCGAGTTCCGCACCTGGCTGCGTGACAATCTGCCCGAGCGCACTGCTTGGAAGCGCCTTGCGAACGGAGACGACATCCCGGCCCGCATCGCGTTCTTGAAGGAGTGGCAGCGCAAGGTGTACGAGGCGCGATGGGTGGCGGTGCACTGGCCGGTCGAGTACGGCGGCCGGGATGCCTCGATTCTCGAGCACCTTGCGGTCACCGAGGAGCTGCTTCGCGCCGGGGCGCCGCCGCTGATCAACGCGCACTCGATCAGCATCTCCGGGCCGACGCTGCTCGGTTTCGGCACAGCCGAACAGAAGGCGCGCTATCTCCCTAAGCTGCTCAGCGCCGATGAGGTGTGGTGCGTTGGATTTTCCGAACCCAACGCCGGCTCCGATCTCGCATCGTTGCGCACGCGCGCCGAACGCGACGGCGACACTGGGTGCTGAACGGCCAGAAGGTGTGGACGACCTACGCCAATCAGTCCAATTTCGGGTTGTTTCTCGTCCGCACGGATCCGATGGTGCCCAACCACAAGGGGCTGAGCGCGCTGATTGTGCCGATTCCAACCCCTGGCCTCGAGGTGCGTCCACTCCGCGAAATGACCGGCGAGAACGACTTCAACGAGGTGTTCCTCGACAACGTCCGCGTGCCGGGCGGCAATCTGGTCGGCGAGGTCAACAAAGGCTGGCAGGTGATCATGACCGCGCTCGGCCACGAGCGCGGGACCTTGGTACTGGTCGATCGCGTCCGCATGCGGCAGCACATCACTCGACTGCTGCACCTGGTGCATCGGCGCGAGCGAGGCGCCGATCCGCTCGTGCGCCAGCAGGTGGCGCAGTTGTACACCGAGGTCGAAATCATGGGCCTCCACTGCTTCAAGATCATGGGCGACATCGAGCAGCATCGCCCGGGCACCGATGCATCGGTCTTGAAGCTCTTCGGCAGCGAGCTGGCGCAGCGGCTGCACGACTTCGCCCTGGCCGTCGAAGGGCCGTACGCTCAGCTCTGGGGCGACGGCGCGCGGGCCTTCGACGAAGGTGAGTGGCAATACTCTTGGCTCCTCGCCCGCGCGCTCACCATCGCCTCGGGGACCTCCGAGGTCCAGCGCAACATCATCGCGCAACGGTTGCTCGGCCTGCCGCGGTAAGCCGGAGCACTCGGGGTGGAGCCGATGCTTCCCCCCGAGAACGGTGCCGGCGGCAAGAGGGTAGGGGCAGGTCTCAAACCCACCCCTACGGGCGGAAGCCCTGCTCCCGCGTTCCATCGCTCGTGCTATGCGCCCTCGTCTGGATCCTCTTACCAGCTCCGGCGCTACGGGCTGTCGCTCTACCTGTGAGCTGGACTTCGCCGTCTCAACCGGATGCCCGAGGGGGCACTCAATAGGCCCCCGCCGCGGGAAAAGCCCCTTCGCGGCTCTATGATTCGCGTCATACTGCCGCCGTTGCTGTCAGGATTAGAAAGTCGTATGAATAGTGCCGATAGGATAAGAAATCGCGATAGAAATGTGACCCTGACCTTATTGGAAGAATCGCAGCGGCCACTTCGGCGGCAACGAGCACCAGACGCCGGTGCGAGGAGGTGAATGGCGATGTCCCGGTTGCTTCCCATTGCAATGGCGATGGCAATGGCCACCAGCGGCGCGGCATGGGCGACGGAGACGGGTACCCCACCCGCGGCGAAAGGGTGGCAGGACCATGTGACCCTCACCTTGAGCGAGCGCTTGCGCGGCGAATTCGTCGATTGGTTCGAGCCCTCGCTGAACGATGCGCCCGAGAACGCCCACCGCTACGACTTTCTCGCCAGCCAGTTGCGCTTCGGCACCAAGATCATCGTGCCGCACGTGCACTTCGTTTTCGAAGGGCAAGACACGCAGTTCGTCAACCTGCCCAATGACGCCAGCGCCCCGGTTTCCAAAGCGGGCAATCTCGGCCCGGGCGGGCTTTACTTCGCCAACACCCACGACCGGGACCAGGGCGAACTCTTTCTGAAGCAGGGCAACTTCACCTTGCGGGAGTTGCCGGGTGCCGCCGGCCTGTCGCTCACAGGCGGGCGCTTCGAGTACAGCGACGGACTGGAGGTCGTGCCCGCCGATCCGGCGCTGGCGTGGCTGAAACGAGCGCGGATCGCCGAGCGCCTCGTGGGGCCGTTCGGCTACACGCATGTGACTCGCAGCCTGGACGGTGTGCGCGTCGCTTACGATGCGGCGGACTTCAACGTGACCGCGCTCGGCTCCCGCCCGACACACGGCGGGTTCGAGGTCAGCGCCAATCGCGAGCTCGATGCGTGGCTGGCCGGTCTGGCGTTTACACTCAAACGCTGGCCGAATGCGCCACCGGTCGATCTTCGCGCCTTCTATCTCTATTACCTCGATGAGCGCGACGAGACCCTGAAGGTCGACAACCGCCCGAAAGACGTGCGGGCCGCCGACACACGCGACATCGAGGTGCACACGTGGGGCGCGCACTTCCTGACCGTCGCCGAGGCCGGACCGGGCAGAGTCGACGGCCTGCTGTGGGGTGCTGTCCAGGCCGGCGAGTGGGGAGCGCTCGACCACACGGGGTGGGCGTACGCCCTCGAAACCGGTTATCAGTTACCGAAGGTGCCCGCCGCTCCGTGGCTGCGCATCGGCTACAACCGCTCGTCGGGCGATCAGGACGCCGGTGACGACAGCCATCGGACCTTCTTTCAGATCCTGCCCACCGCGCGCATGTATGCGCAGTTTCCCTTCTTCAATCTAATGAACAGCGATGACCTGTTCGCGCAGCTCATCCTCAAGCCGCACGAACGGGTGACGGTGCGGTCGGACTATCACTGGCTGCGCCTGACCGAGTCGTCCGATCTCTGGTACTCCGGCGGGGGCGCGACCAACGATCAATTCTTTGGGTTCGCCGGCCTGTCCTCTGGCGGGCGCCGCGAGCTGGCCCACCTGGTCGATCTCGGCGTGACGGTTTCGATCCTGAAACAACTCACGGCGTACGCCTACTACGGACGCGCCCTCGGACAAGGCGTGGTGCGGGCCACCTTCCCCGGAACCGCGGCCAACTACGGCTATGTGGAGATGACGTTTCGCTACTAGCCCGGGAGATCGGTGAAAGCAGTTCCCCGAGATTGGGACAGGGTTCGCGCAGATGCGAAGAAGGGAGATCGCTTGACGCTGGCGCCGGGAAATCGGCTGATGCCCGTTGCGAGCCGGGGAACGAAGCGGCTTTTCGGCAGCGCCTGGTATACGGGTTGCTGCCAAAGCGATGAACGCGGGGTACATACAATGGGAAGAGTGTCTGTAGAAGCGCGGTCGATGCCGCAACGGTATCTTTGGGCGGTTGTGCCGCTGGTGGCGAGTCTCATGGTCCTGACGAGCGCGAGGCGCGGCAGGGGACAGGAACTCGATCCCGAAACCAAGGCGCGGATCGAAAAAGCGGAGGCGGGGCCCTCCACCATCGACGTCTCGAAGTATCCCGCCCCGCTGCAAGAGGCGTACAAGCTCTTCTCCCAGAAGTGCACCCAGTGCCACAAGCTGAGCCGCCCGATCAACTCGGAGTTTGCGCTGCCGGATGAGTGGGAGCGCTACGTGAAGCGCATGATGCGCAAGCCCGACTCCGGCATCAGCCCCGCCGATGCGAAGTCCATCTACGAGTTCCTCGTGTACGATGCCAGCGTGCGCAAGAGCGCCTTGCTCCAGCAGAAGATGGCGGCGCTCTCCGAAGAGGAGAAGCGTACAAACACCGAGAAGTTGAACAAGGTGAAGGGGAGCTACAAACCGTAGCGCGCGTGGTGACGAGAAAGGATGCCGGCACAGGCGTTGGGTCGATGGCCTCAAGCGGATTCCCGGTCGAGCTTCCCACCCCGGCCTACTTCCAACGCCAGGTCGCGTGCCGCGAGGCGTGCCCAGTGCACACCGATTCCGGTGGCTATGTGCGGGCGATCGCCGAGGGCCGCTACGAGGATGCCTACATCATCGCCCGCACGCCCAATCCGTTCGCGTCGGTATGCGGGCGCGTCTGCAACGCGCCGTGCGAGATGCGCTGCCGGCGCGGCGCGATCGATGCGCCAGTGGCGATCCGGGCGCTCAAGCGCTTCGTGACCGAGCGCTTCGGCGTCGAGTCGGCGCGCTTCGACCTCTCGCGCGTGTACCCGGAGCGCGTGGCCGCGACCGGCGCCACCCGCAAACGCGTCGCGGTGATCGGTGCCGGACCCGCAGGTCTGGCGTGTGCGCACGATCTCGCGCTCGGCGGCTTTTCCGTCACCGTGTTCGAAGCGCAGAACGTCGCGGGGGGCATGCTGGTGCTCGGCGTACCCGCGTATCGGCTGCCCCGCGAGATCATCCAGGCGGAGATCGATGCCATCCTCGGCCTCGGAGTCGAGATCCGTTTCCGCCAGCGTCTCGGCCGCGACTTCACGCTGGATGACCTGCGCCGTCAGGGCTTCGAAGCGGTCTTCGTCGGCATCGGCGCTCACCGCAGTCGCGAGCTCAGCATCGAGGGCACGGATCTCGACGGCGTCTTTCGCGCTATCGATTTCCTGCTCAACGTAAATCTCGGCTACCGCGTCGAGCTCGGAGAGAAAGTGGTTGTGATCGGCGGCGGCAATGTCGCATTCGACGCGGCGCGCTCGGTGATCCGGCAGACCGACCGCCTGGAGGCGCTCAGCGTGGAAGAGATGCGTTCGGCGCTGCGGGCGGCGCGTGACGTCCTGCGCCAGATCACGGAGCAGGAGGTGGAGGTCCCCGAAGACCTGCACGTCGCCCTCGATGCCGCCCGCCAAGCCCTGCGCGGCGGCGCGCCGGAGGTGCATGTCTACTGCCTGGAGGATCTCTCGGAGATTCCCGCCGCCCGCGAGGAGATCGAAGAAGCGCTCAGCGAAGGGATCAGGCTCCATACCCGCTGGGGGCCGCGTCGCATGCTCGGCAAGAACGGGGCGGTGACCGGGATCGAGCTCGTCCGCGTGAGCCGGGTGTTCGATGAGAATCGGCGTTTCAACCCCACGTTCGTCGAGGGGTCCGAGGAGATCGTCCAGGCCGACACCGTCATCCTCGCGATCGGCCAAGCCCCCGACCTGTCCTGGGTGCGTCCCGAGGACAACCTTCGCCTGACGCCGCGCGGCACGATCGACACCGACCGCGAGACGCTGGCAACCTCGCGCCCCGATGTCTTCGCCGGCGGCGATGTTGCCTTCGGTCCCCGCATCATCATCGACGCAGTGGCCGAAGGCCGGCGCGCCGCGCGCTCGATCGCCGCCTACCTCACCGGCCAGCGCTTGGAGCCGATGGAGCGGGTGAAACTCACACGCTTCGAGCCCTATCGGCCGCTGGCCGGCTACGAACGGCTGCGCCGCGAGTTGCCCCCGATGCTGCCCGTGAGCCGGCGCATCGGTGTGGCCGAGGTGGAGACGGTCTACGCGGAAACGGCGGCGCTCACCCAGGCCGCGCGCTGCTTGCAATGTCATGTCGCGCCTGTGTTTGACGGCGATGCGTGCATCCTGTGCGGCGGCTGTGTCGATGTGTGCCCCGAGTCGTGCCTGCGCATCGTCGACGTGGTGGACCTGCGCGGCGACGACATGCTCCGCGCCGCCTTGCGCGCCCGCTACGGGCAAACGCCGGTGCGCGGGGTCGGCGCCGCGATCATCAAAGACGAGACGCGCTGCATCCGCTGTGGCCTGTGCGCGCTGCGCTGTCCCACCGGCGCCATTGCGATGGAGCGCGTGGAGATATTGGCGGCCTGAGTACCCCAGCGCATGAGATCTGCAACGTATCGGGGAGTCGCCTTCGACCGGCTCAGGGCGAGCGGAATTGGGAATCGAATCGGGAACATCGGCCACTTATGCCGAGCCCGGCCAGGCATGAGCGGCGCAAGAAAGATGGTGCGGCATTCACGGAGTCGCGACGAAGCCCGGAACGCTGAGAGAATTTCGGAGGAACGAACATGAGCAAAGCACAACGACAACGCAGCGAGGTCACCCGCCGCAGCTTTCTCAAGCTCTGCTCGCAATGCGGCGTGGCGCTGGCCGCCACCGGGCTGGTGCCGCGCGGCATGGCGGCGGTGGACAAGATCGAGAACCCGCTCGAAGCCTATCCCGACCGCGACTGGGAGAAGGTGTACCGGAACCTGTTTGCGGCGGACGAGACGTTCACCTTCCTCTGCGCCCCCAACGACACGCACAACTGCCTGCTGAGGGCGCACGTGAAGAACGGCGTGGTCATGCGCATCGGCCCGACTTTCGGCTACGGGAAGGCGACCGACGTGTACGGCAACCAGGCATCGTGCCGCTGGGACCCGCGCTGCTGCCAGAAGGGTCTTGCGCTGGTGCGCCGCTTCTACGGCGACCGCCGCTGCAAGCAACCGATGGTGCGCGAGGGCTTCAAGCGCTGGGTGGAGAAAGGATTTCCGCGCGACAAGGCCGGAAGCCCGCCGGCGGAGATGTTCCAGCGCGGCAGCGACCGCTGGGTTCCCGTGATGTGGGACGAGGCGCTCGAACTGGTGGCACGCGCCTACGCCAACATCGCCGAGACCTTCACCGGCCCCGCGGGCGCCGAGCGGCTGAAGGCGCAGGGCTACGACGATGCGATGATTGCGGACATGGGCGGCGCCGGCACGCGCACGCTGAAGTTCCGCGGCGGCATGCCGTTCCTCGGCACCACGCGCCTGATGGGACTCTATCGCTTCGCCAATAGCCTGGCTCTGCTCGACGCCAAGCTGCGCGGCGTCGAGGCCGACAAAGCGGCGGGCGGCCGCGGGTGGGACAACTACTCGTGGCACACCGATCTGCCACCCGGCCATCCCATGGTCACCGGCCAGCAGACCATCGACTTCGACCTCGCGCTCGCCGATCACGCCAAGCTGATCCTGCCGTGGGGTATGAACTGGATCACGACCAAGATGCCTGACTCCCACTGGCTCACCGAGGCACGCGCCAAGGGCAGCAAGGTCGTCTGCGTCACCGTCGAGTACAGCGCGACGTCAAAGGCCTCCGACGACGTGATCGTGATTCGGCCGGGCACCGATCCCGCTTTCGCCCTCGGCCTAGCGCAGGTGATCATCAGCGAGCGCCTGTACGACGACGAGTATGTGAAGAGCTCGACCGATCTGCCGCTGCTGGTCCGCATGGACACCCTGACGCTGCTGCGTGCCAACGAGGTCTTCGCCAACCATCAGTCGGCGCCGCCGGAGAAGTACGCGAAGGTGGTCAAGACCGGCGAGACGCCGCCGCCCCCGGGTGCGCAACCGGTCCCCCACATCCCCGAAGCGCTCGCCGCTCAATTGCATGACTGGGTGGTGTGGAACACGGCGAAGAACGCGCCCGCCGCGCTGTCGCGCAACGACGCCGCGACGCTGCCCGCGGGCGTGACCCCGGCCCTGGAAGGGAAATTCACGGTCCAGCTCGCCGACGGCAACAACGTCGAGGCGCGGCCGGTGTTCGATCTCATCCGCGAGTACCTCGACGCGAACTTCACGCCCGAAGCGACCGAGGCGATCACCTGGGCGCCCGCCGCCGCCGTCACCTCGCTGGCGCGCGACATCGCCCGCGCCCGCGAGGGCACGCTGTTTTGCGTCGGCATGGGACCGAACCAGTTCTTCAACGCCGACCTGAAGGATCGCGCCATCTTCCTGGTCGCCGCCCTGACCAAGAACGTGGGCGGCTTCGCCGGCAACGTCGGCAGCTACGCCGGCAACTACCGCGTCGCACTGTTTAACGGCTCGCCCCAGTACATCAACGAGGACCCGTTCAACATCGAGCTCGATCCGGACAAGCCGGCCAAGGTGAAGATGTACTGGAAGGCCGAGTCGGCGCATTACTTCAACTACGGGGACCGGCCGCTGCGGCTCGGCAACAAGCTGTTCACCGGCAAGACCCACATGCCGAGCCCGACCAAGGCGGTGTGGGTCTCCAACTCCAACTCGCTCCTCGGCAATGCCAAATGGCACTACGACCTGATGTTCAACACCCTGCCCAAGGTCGACATGGTGGTGGTGTCCGAGTGGTGGTGGACGGCCTCGTGCGAGTACGCCGACGTCGTCTTCGCCGTCGATGCCTGGCACGAATTCAAGGTGCCGGACATGGCCGGCTCGGTGACCAACCCGTTCGTCACCGTATTCCCCCGCACGCCGCTGCCGCGCAGCTTTGACACGCGCGCCGACATCGAAGTCCTGGCGGGCGTGGGCGAGAAGCTCGCCGCGGTGACCGGCGAACCGCGCTTCCGCGATTACTGGAAGTTTGCCGCTGAGGGCAGACCCGAGGTGTACCTGCAGCGGGTCTGCAACACCTCCCAAGGTCTCAAAGGCTACCGCTTCACCGAGCTGGAGGCAAAGGCCAAGGAGGGCATTCCCGCTCTGCTGATGACGCGCACGTATCCCAAGGCGGTCGGCTGGGAGCAGACGCAGGAGAAGAAACCCTGGTACACCAAGACCGGCCGCCTCGAGTTCTACCGCGACGAGCCGGAGTTCCGCGAGCACGGCGAAAACCTGCCCGTGTATCGCGAGCCGGTCGACTCGACCTTTTTCGAGCCCAACGTGATTGTCGCGGCACCGCATCCGGCCATCAAGCCGGTCGGACCCGCCGAGTGGGGGCTCGACCCGAAAGACCAGTCGGTCGAGGTCCGGCAGGTGCGCAACGTGGTGAAGCCGTGGAGCGCAGTGAGCCAGACGAGCCACCCGCTGAAAGCGGTCGGCTGCGAGTTCATCTTCCACACGCCGAAGTACCGCCACGGCGCGCACACGACACCGGTCGACACCGACATCATCGCGGTGCTGTTCGGCCCATTCGGCGATCTCTACCGGCGCGACAAGCGCAAGCCGTTCGTCTCCGAGGGCTACGTCGACATCCACCCCGCCGACGCCAAGGCGCGCGGCATCGAGGACGGCGACTACGTGTGGGTCGACGCCGATCCAGCCGACCGGCCGTTCCGCAATTACAAAAAGGGCAGCAACGCCCAACAGCGAACGGCGCGGCTGCTCTGCCGGGCGCGCTACTACAACGGCACGCCGCGGGGGGTGACGCGCATGTGGTTCAACATGTACGGCGCCACGCTTGGCAGCGTGCGCGGTCAGAAGGAGCGCGCGGACGGTCTGGCCAAGAACCCCGCCACCAACTACCAGGCGATGTTCCGCTTCGGCAGCCATCAATCCGCGACCCGTGCCTGGCTGCGGCCGACGCTGATGACCGACACGATCATGCGCAAGGACGTGTACGGGCAGACCATCGGCATCGGCTACGCGCCCGACATCCACTCCGTGGTCGGCGCCCCGCGCGAGGCGTTCGTGAAGATCACCAAGGCCGAGGACGGCGGCGAGACCGGCAAGGGTCTCTGGCGTCCAGCGGCCCTCGGTATTCGCCCCACCTACGAGACCGCCGCGATGAAGACCTACCTGCAGGGAGGGTTCGTCAATGCCTGATGTTTCTTTCGAAGAAGTTGGGTTCGTCGACAACTGGCAGATCGGGCGCAAGACCAAGTACCCGTTCGAAGGCGTCCGCCCGAAGCGGCAGTTCGCGATGGTGATGGACTTGAACAAGTGCATCGCCTGTCAGACCTGCACGCTCGCTTGCAAAACCACGTGGACGGCCGGGCGCGGGCAGGAGCGCATGCTCTGGAACAATGTCGAGAGCAAGCCCTACGGCTCGTATCCGCTCGCGTGGGATTTGCAAATTCTGGAACGCTTGGGCCCGCAGCGCTGGAAGGACGGCGTCTACCAGGGCAAGACGCTCTTCGAGGCGGCGAAGCCGGGGGAACTCGTCGCCGGCTTTCTCCCCGAGGAGGAGGATTGGTCGTATCCGAACCTCGGCGAGGATGAGGCGAGCGCCACCATCGACAAAGGCGCCTTCTTGCAAGGGCAGCACTCCGCGTGGATGTTCTACCTGCCGCGCATCTGCAACCACTGCACGTATCCGGCCTGCCTCAGCGCCTGTCCCCGGCAGGTGATCTACAAGCGGCCCGAAGACGGTATCGTCCTCGTCGACCAGCGCCGCTGCCGCGGGTACCGCGAATGCGTGAAGGCGTGCCCCTACAAGAAGACCATGTTCAACGACGCCACACGCATCTCGGAGAAGTGCATCGGCTGCTACCCGGCGGTGGAGCAGGGCTACCAGACGCAGTGCACGGTGAACTGCATCGGCAAGATTCGCCTCCAGGGTTTCCTCCACACGCCCGACAAAGCCGATCCGAGCAACCCGATCGATTTTCTCGTCCACGTGCGCAAGGCCGCCGTGCCGCTCTACCCGCAGTTCGGGTTGGAGCCCAACGTGTACTACCTCCCGCCCCTCAACGCCCCGCCGGCGTTCCTGCGGCAACTCTTCGGCCCCGGCGTCGAGGCGGCCCAGGCGGCGTATCGCAAGGCGGCCGACGATCCGGAGCTGCTCGGCCTGCTGCACCTGATGGGCTCGACGCCGGAGATCGTCGCCCGCTTCAAGATCGAGGGCACGGCGGTCGTCGGCTTCAATGCCAAGGGAGACACCGTCGCGCGGGCGCCCTTGAAAGAACCCACCGTGGTGCGCCCGTACTTCGACGAAGCGCGCCAGGTGTACCGGCACAACATCACGTGAGGTGAATGATGGAGCACGAACGGTTGCCAGACAGAGGCCTCACCTTCTTACCTACCGTGGAACGAAAGGTCCCCCCCATGTTCGAAGAAGCGGCCGGGGGGATTCTATCCCCGCGCTGGTCAAGAAAGTCGGATCACCTCCCTTCTGGCCGCTCTTTTCCGAAGGGGGGGATTCTCGCGTTGCTCGCCACGACGGTATTGCTCTCCGCCGCCTGGCCGCAAACCGCCGGCGCCCAGCCCCGCAAGGAGCCGGAACCGCGGCTCGATATCGTCATTGCGGCGGCCACGGTCGCCGATGCCTCCGAAGCCGTGGCGCCGGATGCCAAGGTGTGGAAGAAGGCCGCGGAGCAGACCGTCCCGCTCCAGCCGCAGCAGTTCGTCGGACCGTTTCAGGACACGGCCGGCGTGGGGTCGGTGAAAGTGCGCGCCGTGCGCGATGGCCAGCGCCTGGCGGTCTTGATGGAGTGGGCCGACAAGAGTCAGGACACTGCCATCGGCCCGACCCAGTTCACCGACGGCTGCGGGGTGATGTTCGCTCCGGCGGCGACGCCGCCATCGGTCATGATGGGGGAGACCGGCCGCCCGGTGCGCATCTTCAACTGGAAGGCGGCGTGGCAAAAACCGAGCGAGCTGTCGCCGTTCGCGTGGGTCGACGTTGTGCCGCTCAGCGGGGTCGCCGGCCCGGTTCGCCCGGACGGTGCCGTGTATGCATCCGCGGCGAAGCCGAACACAGGCGGCTGGGCGATTGGCAACCCGGTTTCCGGTCCTCACTACCCGAGTGTAGTCGAGGAGCTGGTGGCGGAAGGACCCGGGTCGATCACGCACAAGGCGTTCGCGCCGGGCGGCGGGGAGTGGAGCGTGGAGGCCCTGGCCCGGGCCTTGG
>JBBITY010000046.1:13868-14726 GCA_037440565.1 Desulfurellales bacterium | reverse complement strand
CTGGCCGCGGCGTGGTGGTTGGACCACCGGGAGGAGACGCGGCGACCGCCGGAATATCGAGGCAGTCGGTTCGAGGCCGAGGGCGCGCTGGATCCGGCTGCACTGTTGCGCCGCGCCGTCGCGGACGGGCACTTTGCCGCGGCGGCGAATATCTACTTTGCCCTTCCCCCGGAATCGACACGCCGGCTGCTCGATCCGGAAGACTCTTTGGCGTTGGCAGATTGGCTGCGCCGGAACGGCCACGCGCGCGCGGCGCTGACCGTCTACCGCCGCCACCTGCGCGACTATCCCGACGGGCGCGGTGCGGCGGAGGCGCACTTTGGGGCCGGCATCGTGCAGTTCGAAGCCTTCGGCCAAGCGACGGCTGCCTACCAGCATTTCCTCGACGCCCTCGAACTCAACCCGTCGCCCGAGACCGCCGCGCGCATTCGCGCGGCGCTCGACGCTATCGCGGCTCGCCAGAAGCTGCGTATAGGCCGATCGCGTCGATGAGATGGAGCGAGATCGATGCCACCGCGCAGAGTTGCCATTGCGGTCGGCGTGTGCCCAATTGGGGAGCGGCGAGGGGATGAGCCATGGGCAAGCTCGATGGACAGGTCGCATTGGTAACCGGCGGGTCGCGCGGGATCGGGCGCGGAATTGCACTCGAGTTCGCCCGCGAAGGCGCCGCTGTTGCCGTCAACTACCGGCGCGATCGGGCCGCAGCCGAGGCGACGGTTCAGGAGATCCAACGGCTGGGGAGCGAGGCGATCGCGGTCCAGGCCGACGTGGCCGAGTGGGCCGCGGTGCAAGCCATGGTCGACCGCGCGCTCGCACAGTTCGGCCGCCTGGATATTGTCGTCGCGAACTCGGGCGTCG
>JBBITY010000046.1:5562-13827 GCA_037440565.1 Desulfurellales bacterium | reverse complement strand
CTGGCATAAGGTCATCGACATCAATCTGCATGGGGTCTTTTACACGTGCAAGGCGACCGCGAAACACCTCATTGACCGCCGCAGCGGGTCGATTATCCTCATCTCCTCGATTGGGGCGGATCAGTGCGGGCCGTTTGGCGCGCCCTATTACGTGGCGAAAGCCGGCGTCAACGCCCTGACCAAGACTCTCGCTAAGGAATGTGCACCGGCCGGCGTGCGCGTGAACTGCATCGCCCCCGGCCTCATTCAGACCGACATGGGCGAGCGGTTACTGAAGTTCCACGGCGAGGCGTTGCTGAGCGGCATCCCGCTCGGACACCCGGGGCGTCCGGAGGATATCGGACGGGCAGCCGTGTATCTGGCGAGCGTCGACGCGCAGTTCGTGACCGGCAAGATCCTGCGCGTGGACGGCGGCGCGTGGATGTAAGCCGATCAGAGGGTCGATGCAGGCCGAGTTTACACTGCGGACGCAGCAGCGATGCGAAGTCGTCGACATCACGGATCGCGTGGCCAAGATCGTCGCCGGGTCGGGTGTCGCCGAAGGGCTGTGCTGTGTGTACGTGCCGCACGCGACCGCGGCGGTGGTGGTCAACGAGAACGACGATCCGAACGTCTGTGTTGACCTGCTCGATGCGCTTGCGAAGCTCGTCCCGGAGGGCATCTGGCGGCACGACCGGGTGGACAACAATGCGGCCGCGCATATCAAGGCGGCGATGCTCGGACCGAGCGAAACGGTGCCGATTCGCAACGGGCGGCTTCTCCTCGGCACCTGGCAGGCCATTATGCTGGTCGACCTCGACGGCCCCCGCCAGCGGCGCATCCTGGTGACGGTGCGCTGAACGCGCCGCATCCGAAGCGGTTGCCGCGATGGCGGCGTGTCGAGGGGCGAAACTAGCGCCGGCCGCGGACGATCACCGTCGCTGGTTCTTCGTCGACGCGGGCCTGGACGGCCTCGACCGGGCGGGGCCGCCCTGCGCCGAGGGCGCGGAACTCGACCGTCAGCAGGGCGCTGTGCCGGCCGGCCAGTGGCTCGCCGGCTGCCAGGGCCAGGCGCAGTGTTCCCGCGTCGTGATCATCGAGGCGCACAAGGGAGTTGCCGGCGGCCTTGCCGAGGGTGACACCCGTTACCTGGAGTTGCGAGGCGTCGTAACGGAGTACTGCGTCGAGCGCGCTGAATGGCACACTCGTGCGCACGTACATCGGCACTCGCGCGGTGCCGCTGCCGGTTCGTCGCACGCGGCCGAGGTGTACCGTGGAGCCGCCGCGCGTCGTCGTGCCAGTTGCTTCGGAGTCCGAGCTGGGCCGCCAGTTGCCGGTGCAGTCGCCGAAGAGCACGGCGCGAAAGTCCTGGTGCACTGCTTCCGCACCGAGTGACTCCAGCATGGCCTTGCCGTCTTGGCAGGTGCCGGCGCTCGTCGACGGCTGTATGACCTGTTGGGAGCCGGTCGGGTCAGGCAACGGCACGAAGGCCCAATCCGAGTTGCAAGTGACGGCGACGGGCAGCCGAGCAATCGTCCCGACGCTGAATTGCAAGATGCGCGCGGCGTCCAGCGAGGTGAGTCGACCGTCGCCAGTCACGTCGCACGCAAGGGCCTGATTGGAGTCGAAGCTCCGAAGACCAACCGCGGCTTGCAAGACATACGCGGCGTCGAGCGAGGACACCGCCGAGCCGAAGTCGCGGGACTTCTCGGGTTCGACCTCCCAGCTTCCGGCGGCGACCCCGGTGAACGCGTACTCCCCGGTCGCCGTCGTCGTGGTGTCGGTCTCGAATGGGCCGCGGAGGCGAACGACCGCCCCAGGCACCGGGCGATTCTCGCTGTAGTAACCGACGTGCCCACTGACCTTGACGCGTCCCGCAGGCGTCTGTGTCGGTTCAGGCGTGTGGGTGGATGTCGCGGTCGGCGTGCTGGTGAGCGTCGGCGGATTGCTCGGGGTCGCCGTCGCGCTGGGTACCCAGGTGGATGTCGGGATGGCGCTCCACGTCGGCGTCGCGGTCGCGCTGGGTAGGGCGGTCGGGGTGTGAGTCGGTTGAAGGGTATTCGTGCGTGTCGAGGTTGCCGTCGCCGTGGGTGCGAAGGTGGAGGTGGGGGTAGCGCTTCGCGTCCAGGTCGGCGTCGCGGTAGCAGCCCGGGTCCACGTCGCCGTCGGCGTGTGCGAGGGAGCCGGCGTGGGCGTCGAGGTCCGCGTACTGGTAGTGGTCGGAGTATTGCTGCGCGTCCAGGTCGCTGTCGGCGGGACGGTCGCAGTTGGCGTGCGGGTCTCCGTAGCCGTCCGCGTGACGGTGGATGTGAAGGTGGGAGCTCGCGTGGCGGTCGACGTACGGGTCGAAGAGGGAGTGGGACTGAGATACGGCGTCGGCGTGAACGTCGGGGCCGGCGTCGTGGATACCGGATACATGAAGGTCACGCCGTCAATATCGTCCTGCCGCAAGCTCGCGCAGCGCCCGTCGAAGTGCGCTGTGGCTGCCATGGTGGCCGCGGCGTTCGCCGAGTGCCCGAGACCGATGGTATGGCCCAGCTCGTGCGTGGCCACCTCGGCCAGGTTGCAGGCGTTCCAGCCGGCGCAACTCGACCAGCCGTTATTGAAGGTGACTTTGCCTACCATGATGCGCCTGAAATTCGTGCCGTTGACCGTGCGGGTTTCGCTCGACACGCAAAACCCGCCGATGGCCAGCACGCCGCTGCAATTCGTCGGGTCGGTGATTTCGTTGAACGGGTCGTTGAAGACCACGCGGTTACCGCCCGAGCACCCGCTGAATGTCACAGGATCCGTCGTGCCGCCGTCCTCCAGGACGATGCCGGAGGAGGAAACATTCGACCACGCGGCGAAGGCGGCGTTGACAGCCGCGCGCGAGTTGGTGGGGCCGATCTTGGCATCGCCCGTCGCGTCAATGCGATAGGCGACGGGGACGCCGGAGTCGGGCTCAAACCAGCGGGCGGGAGAGCTGCTGTTCAGGAAGGTGAACGATGCGTGTTGCTCGCGTACACTGGCGCGGCTGAGTTCCGGCGGAGTGAGATACACCGTTCCCCTCCGCGTGAGCGTGTGAGAAGAGCCGTCCGACTGCCGTACGGCGCGGAGGGCCGTGACGAACGAATGGAGCTCGTGCGTGTCGGGGGCAGGATCGATCGTGAGCCGTCCCGTCGCGGGGTCCAGCACCGCCGCGCCCGCACCGAGATCGCGGACCAGCGCGGTAAAGCCCCGGGGATGGCTCTGGACACTGTACTTGCCCATCGCCATGCCGGTGGTGTGCAGCGTTCCATCGGGATTCCTCTCGAGGAAAACGAACACTTCCTCGCCAACGGTATACTCAGGAGCGCCGAAGACCCATTCGCTCCGGTTGCGCAGCCTGCCGCCAGGCTCGCGCACCACGATTTTCCCGTCCGGCAGCTCGCCGAGAACGACTTGATCAGGCTCGATGTGAATATAGGTGTGAATCGCGTCGGTGGCGTCGCTGGCAGCGGTCTCGATTGCGGTCACCGACCCCAGAACCGTCGCCGTCGAACGCTCGGCCAGCTCTTCATCCGTCATGAGGACGAAGGTCGTCGCGTTGGCGAACGAGAGCGTGCCCAGTACAACCCCCCCCACACAGGCGACTGCCAGGAGTAGGTTCCCGCTGCAACACTCGACCGTCATGCCCGAGCGTTGCAGCGATCGATATGCCACCCACCTGATCGGCCGGTGGGGAGATGCAACGGGGATGAGCCGGCTTCGGGGATGTCACATCTTTAACGGCCCCCGAAAAGGCGAGAGATTGTCGACTAAATTTTCGGTCGACGCGGCGGCCGTGCCGTCCTTCGTACTGCACGGCATACCGCAAGGCGGAAGGTCCCTTATCTGCTCCCGGCGCTTCGCAGCGCTTGGGTCAAGCTCCGCAACGCGCTGAGCAGACTCTGCAGCCAGGCGCCCGACGGCGGGAACCTTCGATCCTCAACTGTCGCCGTCGCAGAGGCGGTCGCCGTTTGCGTAGCCGTGAAATGCGGCGTTGCGGTCCGACGCAGGGTGGCAGTCGGTGTCCAGGTGCGCGTGGGTGTGCGCGTTCGGGTGGGCGTGTGAGTCGGCGTCACCGCCTGCAGGCTCGCGGTCGGACTCGGTGACGGCGTGGGGCTCGGTGTGAGTGCAGCGGGGTCGAGAGGTGGATAGGCGAAGCGGACCGCGTTGATATCGTCGCGCGAGAGTGTTGCGCAGCGCCCGTCCAGGTGCGCGTCCGCAGCCATCACTGCGGCGCGGTCTGCCGAGTGGCCAAAACCGATGGCGTGGCCGATCTCGTGCGTTGCCACCTCGGCGAGATTGCACCTGTTCCAGACGGGGCACTCGGCCCAGCCGTTGTTGAAGGTGACCTTTCCCGTGATGATGCGCCGGAACCCGGTGCCGTTTACCGTTCGACGCTCGTCCGATGTGCAAAAGCCACCGACTGCGAGTATGCCTCGGCAGTTGGTCGGATCGGTGATCTCGTCGAAGGGATCATCGAACACGATACGGTTCGTGTCGGGGCAGCCCGCGAACGGCGCGCGCTCGGTCGGCCCCCCATCGTAAAGAACTAGGTCAGAAAACTCGACATCGGTCCACGCCGCCAAGGCGTCGTTGACTGCGGAGCGAGAGGCGACCGGCCCCAGCTTTTCGTCGCCGACGGCATCGACGTAGAAAGCGATGCCTTCGCCCACGTCAGGTTCGAACCAGCGGGACGCGGGGATGAGGAACGTGAACGTGGCCCGCGGGATGCGCTCGCGAGAGACTGCGAGTTCGGGGGGAATGCCTTGAGCGGGCTGCTTGAGGCCGGCGGGTCTCCGGGCGGATCTGGTCGACCGCACCGCAGCCCTCAGCTCGGCCACCGTAACGGAATGTGCGGGAAGCGATCCGCCCACGTGGCCTGACGAGTCGACCACGGCCACATTCGCGATCCCGTCACGCCGTGCGATCAATGCGCCCCTGGCATTCACCTCGACCCGGTACTTGCCCATCGCCATGGCCGTCGTGCGCAGTGCCCCGTCTGCAGCGGCGGACACGAATACGAGCACGTGCTCGCCCGCTGTGTACTCCGGGCCGCCGAAGACCCACTCGCGGCGGTGGGGGAGGTGGCCGCCGAGCTCGCGGAGCACGATCTCGCCCGCCGGCGCGTCACCGGCGATGATCTCGTCCGGTACGATGAACACGTAGGTGTGAATGGCCTCGGCGGCTGTGCCGGCGGCCTCGATCCGCCGCACATGACCCCTGATTACCGCGATGGACTGCGCGGCCAGCTCGCGCAAGGTCATCGGGACAAAGGTCGTCCCCCGTACGGGAGCGGTTGCGCCGAGGCCGCTCGCGAGAAGGGCCAGGGCGAGCCGTCGCGCGATCCGGAACGCCGGGGTCGGCTGAATCCGCGAAAACCGCAGCAGAAGCCGTCCACTCACCGGGTGGATGCTACCGGCCGCAAACCGGTTGCGTCAAACGAACCTCCTCAAAACTCCGGGAAGGGCAGCTCCTCTTCCTCGTAATACATGACGGCAATGACCTGCTTTCCAGTGCGCGGGTCCTTTGCCACGGTCACGTTGGTGATCATCTTGCCCTTGCGGAAGGACAGGAATGACTGGTCCTTACCCTGATATTCCTGCGTGACGTTCCACCCCTCGTTTCGCATCGTCTCCCGGTAATAGGCGAAAATCTCCGTCGGTTCGGCACTGGCGCGGAACAGGACGTTGCGCGCCTTGCCGGCGAGGTTCTGCACGGCGAACGCTTCGGCGTCGCGAAAGATCGGCACGTCTGCCGGAAAGTCCTCGGGAAGCCCCGTGGCTCCCGGAGTGGGCGTTTCACCCGTCGGGGGCAGGGTCGGGACGATCGCCGTGGCGCGCGCGACCAAGACCTGACCTGTTGTCTGCCGCGGTGTGGGCAGCGCGGCGGCGAAGCCGCCCCGGCGCTCGCTTCGCTCCGGTGGCGGCGGAAGACCGCGATTGCACGTGCATGATCCAAAGGCCACACCGCCGATCGAAAGCCAGACCAAGAATCGCAGCAGACGTTTCGTACGACCCATGTTTCCCCTCCTCGTGTGCGCCATGACCCCGCTCGCCCGCATCCTCAGCGCCGTCCGCGACCGTGACAGTTGGCAGACTTGGTAGGGAGCTGCTAGGCTGCCTCTTGTGATCGCGCTCGGCCGAACGCGTTACTTCCTACGACGAAGCGGTGCCGTGGCATATTCACCCCGGCACGCTGCCGGCCGCGCGTTCGGCGACGCTGAAGCTTCCTCGTAACGGCCCTCGCCAGAAGACCACTTCGATAAACGGAATGGAGCAACGATTCTGCTTGCACTGCGGAGCGCGCCTTGTGCATCCGGCGAAATTCTGTGTGGCATGCGGCGCCGGAGTCGGAAGCGCCGCGCGGCTGCGGGGCCTTCGCATCCCGTTCGAACGATACGCCCCGTTGCTCGTCCTCGGCGCGGTGCTGGTCGTCTGCGGTGCCGCCGTATGGCAGGGTGCCCGCGCGGCGAAGCAGCCAGCGCGCGTGCCGCGGCGTGCCTCGACAGGGCAGGCGGCGCTGCCAGAGGGGCACCCGCCGATCTCCGTGCCCGACGACGTGCGCGCCGCGATTGACCGCCTGGCGGAGTCGGCGAAGGCGCGGCCGGATGACGTGGAGGCGTGGAAGCAACTCGGCTTCATCCAATACCGCGCCGGACAGACTGATCCGGGCTACCTGACCGCCGCCGCCGCCACGTTTGAACATATTCTCACGAAGGAGCCGGGCAACCTCGACGCCCTCCGCGCGTTGGGTAACATCGCGTTTGACCGCGATCAACCGCAGCAGGCTATGGAGTACTACGAACGCTACCTTGCCATTCAGCCCGGCGACCCAGAGGTGCGCACCGATTTGGGGACCATGCTGCTGTCTGCGCAGCAGCCGGAGCGGGCGATCGCGCTCTACCAGGCCGTACTGGCCGACAACCCCACGTTCTTCCAGGCCCAATTCAACCTCGCGATCGCCCACCGCGCGGCAGGAGATATGCCGAAGGCGATTGCCGCCTTGCGCCAAGCGCGGGACATCGCGGCGGACGACGCGACCCGCCAGCGTGTGGACCAACTGCTCGCGCGTCTCAGCAGCGACCAGGCGGCGCCGCCCCCGCCGACCGGTGGGGCGGACTTCAAAGCGGATGTCGAATCGGTCTTTCGCTCGCATCCCATTGTCGGGCCGAAGATCGATCTCATCGAGTGGCCGACCGCGCGGACCGCGAAGGTGGTGCTGCGCCAGTTTCCGATGGACACCATGCCCGACGACATGCGTGAGCGCTTCATCGCGCGCCTCGGGAGTGGCCTGCGCGAGAAAAAGGGCCGACACCAGATCACCGACACGCTGCGCATCGAGCTGGTCGACAGTGCCAGCGGCCGGGTCATGGGCACGATCACCGAATGAGTTCCCGTGGGTGAAGTTCTTGTGACAGCAGAACCCTACTATTTGCCGATGGGCGAGGAGATCGGCGTCTTCAAGGCGGCGTATGCGTGCCGACTCCCCGTCCTCCTGAAGGGTCCGACCGGATGCGGGAAAACGCGCTTCGTGGAACACATGGCGCACACGCTGCGCGGCACGACCAACAACGGAATCCCAGGCAACCTGATCACGGTTGCCTGCCACGAAGACTTGACCGGCAGCGACTTGGTCGGCCGCTATCTCATCAAAGGCGACGAGACCGTCTGGGTGGACGGTCCGCTTACGCAGGCCGTCCGCGCCGGGGCGTTCTGCTATCTGGACGAGATCGTCGAGGCGCGGAAGGACACCACCGTCCTTATCCATCCGCTCACCGATCACCGGCGCATTCTGCCGATCGATAAGCGCGGGGAAATCATCGAAGCCCACCCGGACTTCGTGCTGGTCATCTCCTATAACCCCGGCTATCAGAGCGTTCTCAAGGACTTAAAGCACTCGACGCGCCAGCGTTTCGTGACCATCGTGTTCGACTACCTACCGCGCGACAAGGAGGCGCAGGTGATCGCGCACGAAAGCGGCGTGCCGCTGGAAGTGGCGATGGACCTTGCCAAGCTGGGCGAGAAGGTGCGCCACCTGAAAGCCAGCGGCCTCGAAGAAGGGGTGAGTACCCGGTTGTTGATTTACGCCGGCCAACTGATGCGGCAGGGAGTTCCAGCGCGCCGCGCGTGCGACGTGTCGGTCAGTAAGTCGCTGACCGATGACATCGAGTGCCAGCGGGCGATCGATGAGGTGGTGTGCTCCATCTTTGGGGCGTGAGCGCCGCGGGGCGTCACCGCTCGCGCCATCTCGGACGACGGGCGCCGCGTGAGCACGGTC
>JBBITY010000046.1:2612-5511 GCA_037440565.1 Desulfurellales bacterium | reverse complement strand
AGGCGCGGCCGCCCAGCGGAAAGCGGCCGCCCTCGGCTCGGCGGTCCACGAGCGGTTTCTCGCGGCCGGAGACCGCTTGGC
The DNA here is from genome assembly GCA_037440565.1 of Desulfurellales bacterium. Lineage (GTDB taxonomy): Bacteria > Desulfobacterota > Binatia > HRBIN30 > CADEER01 > JBBITY01. Next base: position 5,430 of record JBBITY010000046.1, on the reverse strand, counting down.
CGCCACATCCGCGGTGCTCGCGCAACAGTATTACCGCCACGCGGCCGCTGCCTGGACCGCCTTCGGTCCGCAGGGATTCGAACGCTGGCTCGCGCTCGGCGAGCAACTGGCGGCGGCAGAGCCCGTGTGCCGCGATGGCGCGATGGCGTATTTTGCCGTCAACCCGGCCGCCTTCGGTCCCGCCGGGCTGGAGGCCGCCGCGGCGTGGTGCCAACTCGGGCGGGAGTTGGCACGCGTGTCGGCCAAACTGGCGGGGATATTCTTTCAAACGACAGCCACACTGCTGCGCAAGCCCGGCGGCATGGCACGGCTGCGCGCGTGGGTTGCCGTCGGACGCGAGCTGTATGAGCAACATGGCTGGCAAGGGGAATTCCTCGCGCAGGCATACTTTGCAGCGGCGCCGAAGGCCGTCACGATCCTCGACCCGCGCTGCTACCGCCTGTGGGCGGGCGCCGGCGCGGCGTTGTATCCAGTGGTGAAGGAACGGGAGTTTTTCGGCGGCCTGCCGCGCGCCTTGCAGCGGTGGACCGAGGGCGAGTGTGCTGCGTTTCTCCGCTGCACGCTCGCCCTCGCCGCCATGCCGGAACAGGCCTACGCCTTCTACCGTGACCTGCCCGGCGCGCTCGAACCGCTCAGCGCCCCGGTGCGGGAGGCCGCACTGCGGGTTCTCGGCCGCGCGGCCAGACAGTCGGCGGGCACCGTGGCGGATGTCCTGCCGGTTGTCGGCGCAGTCCTGCGGCAGGTTCCGGCCGGGGACGTGATGGAAGCCATCGGGCTGCTCGAACAGGTTGCCGGGCGCTCCCCTGCGGCAGTAGCGGCAGCCCTGCGCGTGCTGCCGAGGCTCTACGAAGAGGCGGATCCGCCGATTGTGCGCGACTGGTTTGCGACGGGGCTGACCATCGCAGCCGACAATCCGGCGGCGGGGCTCGCCTACTTCGCACTGGAGTCGCGCACGAGTCTTCGCGTGCTGCGCGCTACCTCGACGGCCGTGACGCTCGAGGAGATTCAGGGCCTCTTGCGCAAATATATTCAAATGCTGAGCGGACAGCCGGTGAGCGTCCGCGGCGTCGAGGGAGCTGGATTGCGACCGCCGTTGGAGGAGCTGCCCGGCGAGAACGAGGTTGCCTTGCCGCTGCGCGTCGATTTCTTGGTGACGCACGAGGACAACTCGCGCGTGTACCGGTTCCTGGCCGCCCAACTCGCCGGGCGGCGGGAGTTTGGCACGTACGACTTTGTCCCGCCCGGCGGCGGGCTTGATCCGGAGGCGCCACCGGGCAGCGCCTTGGTGGCGTACCTTCAAAATCCCGCCCATCCGGACCTGCTCGAGGACTTCTTTCTGCTGGCCGAAGGGGTCCGCATCAATCACCGTCTGTGCACCGCCTACCGGGGCCTGAGGCGCGAAGCGAGCTGGGTGGCTGAGCGCCTCCTCGATCGCTGGCGGCAGGAAACGGAGCCCTCCCGCGCGCTCGTGTTCGACGGGCTCTTTGCGTTGGCGCTGAGCGAGAGCACGCCGGCGTCCGTTCCGGCGTGGCTCGCCAGCGACGCTGTCCGGACGGTGCAGGCCATCCTCGCGCCCTTGCGGCACCCGCAGGCGAGCGTCCAGGATTCGATGCGGGCCGCAGAGGCGCTGGCAGGGGCGCTCACCGCCCCCCGATTCCAGGTGCGCCGTGGCGGAGAGCTGGACGGCCTGCTGCTCGACAAGGTGAGCGGGGACGCGTTGCTCGATCCGTACGGTGACGAAGAACCGCTCGGCGCAGCGCCGCCAGCGCAATCCGTCGCCGCTAGCCAACCCGCGGACTTCCCCGCGGCTGAACCGTCCCCGCTAGAGCTTTCGCCCGACCGCGGCGACGACGGCCAGGGCGGAACGCGGCCGATTTCTCCCGAGGAGCTGAAGCGGCTGTTGGAGGCTGGCGTGAACCTGCGGATCACGCAGGCCGCCGGGGCCGGCGTCGACGGCATCGGGCTCTACATCACCGACCTGATCGGCAAGATTCCGAACGAGCAGCTCGACGCGCTCCGCCAACTCTTGAGCCGAGACGAGGAAGGCGGCCGGCGCGCGCGGCGCCACTGGCTGGAGCACGGGGCGAAGGGCCAGTGCTTCTTTTACGATGAGTGGGACTATCACATCGGCGATTACCGCAGCCGCTGGTGCCGGCTGTACGAAATGATTCTCGATGGGGATTCGGGAGAGTTCTTCAACGGTGCGCTCGCCGATTATGCCGCGCTGATTCCCGAGGTGCGCCGGCAGTTCCAGCGCCTTCGCCCGGAGATGTACCGGACGGTACGGGGACTCGAAGACGGCGAGGACTTCGATTTGAACGCCGCGGTCGACGCACGGGTGGAGGTGCGCGCCGGGCGGACGCCGTCGAGCAAGCTCTACCTGGCCCGCAAACGCGAGGAGCGCGATGTGGCGACGCTGTTTCTGATCGACATGAGCGCGTCGACCGATGAGCCGCTCGAAGCGGACCGGCCCGGCGGCGGGTCGCGGCGCCGGCGCGGCGCGCGGCGCATCATCGACGTGACCAAGGAAACCCTCGTCGTCATGGCGGAGGCACTGGAGGAGATCGGTGATGCGTACGCGATCTACGGCTTTTCCGGGCACGGCCGGGAGAACGTGGAAGTGTACCGGGTCAAGTCATTCGCCGAAGCGCTGACCGCGACGGTCAAGGCGCGCATGGGCGGTATCGAGCCGAAGCGCAGCACGCGCATGGGCGCAGCGTTGCGCCACGCCGTGGAGAAGCTGGCTGGGGTGCACTCGCGCTGCAAACATCTCTTCTTGCTGAGCGACGGGTTTCCGCAGGACTTCGACTACGGGCAG
>JBBITY010000046.1:0-2572 GCA_037440565.1 Desulfurellales bacterium | reverse complement strand
GATTCGCGACACGGCCGCGGCCCTTCGCGAGGCGGAAGGGGCGGGGGTCATTCCCTTTTGCATCACGGTCGACAAGGCGGGGCATGACTATCTCCGCCAGATGTGCGACGAGTCGCGCTACATGGTCATCGAGGACATTGCGTCGCTGCCGCGCGAGCTGCCGAAGATCTACCAGCGCGTCGTCCGCGCGTGAGGGGCGAGACCCGCCCAGCGGCCGCAGGATCGAACGGAGCGGTTGGGAATGGGACAGGACGCTGCGGTGCAACGGGCCGAGGTCGTCCGCGTCGCGCTGGTTCCGCCGCCGGGGCGGCTCGATGCGCTAGACTATCGCTGGCCCGCCGAACATGGACCGGTGGTGCCGGGAACCCGCGTGCTCGTACCGCTCGGCTCGCGGCGCAGCATGGGCGTCGTGATCGGGCCGGCGAACGAGAGCGCAGCCCGCGCGGGTTTGCGCGACATCATCGCGGTCCTCGATGCGGGACCGCTCTTCGATGCCTCGGCGCTCCGGCTGCTCGAGTGGATGGCCGACTACTACGTGGCCCCCCTCGGCGAGGTGATGGCCACCGCCTTGCCGGGTGCGCTCCGGATCGAGACCGAACGCATGGTGCAGGCGCGAGAGGGGGTGGTCGAGAGCCCGCGCTGGCTGGAGGTGGATCGCGCCGTACTGGCCGTGCTGCATGCCGACGGCCCTCAGACGTCGGATGCGTTGCGGCGTCGGTTTGGCGAGGGAGTCTCTCGCGCGCTGGAGCGGTTGCGACGCCGCGGGGCCATCCGCATCGGGGAACGTTTGCGCCGCGAAACAGCCCCGACCCAGCACGTGCGGTTCTATGAGGTCGCAGTGCGTGTCGGCGATGAGGATCCCCGACTGGCGAAGCGCCCGGCGCTCCGCGCGCTGTACCAGTATGTGCGGGATCACCCGCTGCAGCGCGCGACGCCGCGTGAGCTGCGCGATTCATTCCCCAATGCGGCGGTAAAGCTCCGCGCCCTCGTGACGGCCGGGCTCGTGCGCTCGCGGGAGGAGGAACGCTGCCGTTCGGTCCTGCCGCCGGTGAGCAGTGCCGATCGCCCCGTGACCCTCACGGCGGCGCAACAGGCGGCGGTCGACGTGATAACCGGCGCGATGGGGAACGGCTTTCTGCCGGTCCTGCTGTTCGGCGTCACGGGCAGCGGCAAGACGGAGGTCTACCTGCGGGCCGTCGCCGCGGCGCGGGCCGCCGGGCGCACGGCCTTGATTCTCGTTCCGGAAATCTCGCTCACGCACCAGTTAGTCGACCGCGTGCGGGCGCGCTTCGGCGATCAGGTCGCGGTGCTGCACAGCCAGCTCAGCGACGGCGAGCGGTGGGACGAGTGGCGGCGCATTGCACGCGGCGAAGCGGGGATCGTCATCGGCGCGCGCTCGGCGGTGTTCGCGCCGTTGCGCGATCTCGGCATCATCGTCGCCGACGAAGAGCACGACGCCGCGTACAAGCAGGCCGACGGCGTGCACTACCACGGCCGCGACGTGGCGGTCATGCGCGCCAAGCTCGCCGGCTGCGCGCTCGTCCTCGGCTCCGCCACCCCGTCGATGGAGAGTTTTCACAATGCGCAGATGGGGCGGTACCGCTTCGTCGAGCTGCCCGAGCGGGTCGAGGCGCGGCCGCTGCCGGCTGTGGAGATCGTCGACTTGCGCGGCCAGCGGACGCCGGCACAGCCGACTCCGGTTTCCGCTCCGCTGGCGGCGGCAGTCGCGGCGAACCTCGCGGCCGGCGGCCAGACGCTGCTCTTTCTCAACCGGCGCGGGTTCGCCAACTTCCTGCAATGTCGCGCTTGCGGCGATCCGGTGATGTGTCCCAACTGCAGCGTCACCCTCACCTGGCACCGCCAACAGCGGGCGTTGCGCTGCCACTATTGCGACCACACCGTCTCGCCACCCCCGCGCTGCGTCAGCTGCGGGGAGCCGGCGCTCACCTCGTGGGGCGTCGGGACGGAGCAACTCGAGGCGATGCTGCGCGAGGCATTTCCCGGCGCGCGGGTCGGGCGCATGGATCGCGACACGACGCGGCGCAAGGGGAGCCAGCGAGCGATTCTCGATGCTTGGGTGAGCCGACGGCTGGACATCTTGATCGGGACGCAGATGGTCGCCAAGGGGCACGACGTGCCGGGCGTGACGCTGGTCGGCGTGCTGCTAGCCGATCTGTCGCTCGCCTTCCCCGACTTCCGGGCCGCCGAGCGGACCTTTCAACTGCTCGCGCAAGTGGCGGGGCGCGCCGGCCGCGGCGAGCACCCGGGGCGGGTGATCGTGCAAACGCTGCAACCGGATCATTACAGTCTCCGCGCCGCCCGCCAGCACGATTTTACGGGCTTCGCCGAGCGCGAGCTGGCGGCACGGCGCGAGCTGGGCTACCCGCCGTTTCAGCGGCTCCTGTTGCTGCGCTTCGAAGGCGAGCAGCTCGCCGCGGTGGAACATCTGGCGCAGCACGCCTCCGCCCGCTTGCGCGAGCTGGGCGGCGGCCGCTTCGCGGTGCTCGGCCCGGCTCCGGCGCCGCTCGCGCGCCTGCGCCGCCGCCACCGCTGGCAGATCCTGCTGCGCGGG
>JBBITY010000045.1:0-14872 GCA_037440565.1 Desulfurellales bacterium | reverse complement strand
CGGCGCGCGGCTGCGCGTCGTGCTCGCCACCACGCATCTGGCGGTCGCTCAGGTGCCCGGGGTGCTGTCGCGCCGGCTCGTCCGCGACACGATCACCATCGCGCATGCAGCGCTGCGCGATCATTTCGACCTCGCGGCGCCGCGCATCGCCGTGACCGGGCTGAACCCACACGCTGGCGAGGGCGGACTGTTCGGCGAGGAAGAGCAGCGCATCATCGCTCCTGCCGTGCAGGACGCCATCCGCCGCGGCGTTCGCGCCGTGGGCCCGCTCGCCGCGGACAGCGCATTTCCGCTCGCAGCGGGCGGGCGCTTCGACGCCGTGGCGTGCATGTACCACGATCAGGGATTGGCACCCTTCAAGCTCCTGCATTTCAGTGATGGGGTGAACTACACGGCGGGGCTGCCATTCGTGCGCACGTCGCCGGACCATGGAACCGCTCACGACATCGCGGGGCAGGGCCGCGCCGATCCGCGCAGCATGGCGGCGGCGTTGCGCCTCGCCGCGCAGCTTTGCCGCTTTCGCAGCCGCCGAACCGAGAGGGCAGCATGAACCCAGTCATCTTTCGCGAGTACGACATTCGCGGGGTAGCGGAGCGCGACTTCGATGCGGCGTTCGCATACGATCTGGGCCGCGCCTATGCCAGCTACCTGGCAGCCGAGGGGCCGCCTCCGGTCCGCGAGGGACGGTGGCGCATCAGTGTCGGACGCGACTGCCGCCTGACGTCGGGCAGCTATGCGCAAGCGGTGCGCGACGGCCTGCGCGCGGCCGGCGTCGACGTCGTCGACCTCGGAATCTGTCCGACGCCGCTCATGTACTTCTCCCTGCACAACCTCGATCTGGACGGCGGGATTCAGGTCACCGGCAGCCACAATCCACCCGATCAAAACGGGTTCAAGCTCTGCGTCGGCACGTCGACCATTCACGGCGAGCAAATCCAGGCGCTGAAGCGCCACCTGGAGGCGGCGCGCTTTCCCACCGGCAGCGGCGCCGAGGCAGCAGTCGACATCGTGCGGCGCTATCAGGACTACCTCATCGCGCGCTTCGAGCGCGTACAGCGCCCGATCCGCATGGTCGTCGATGCCGGCAACGCGACGGCGGGGCCCGTCGCCCCGCCGATCTTCCGCGCGATGGGCTGCGACGTGGAAGAGCTGTACTGCGATCTCGACGGTCGTTTTCCACACCATCATCCCGACCCGACGATCGAGGAGAACTTGCGCGATCTCATTGCCCGCGTGCAGGAAAGCGGGGCGGAGATCGGCATCGCATTCGACGGCGACGCGGATCGGATCGGCGTCGTCGACGGCCGCGGGCGGATCGTCTGGGGCGACGAGCTGTTGGTCCTGTTTGCCCGTGAGGTCCTCGCCGCATCGCCCGGCGCGACGATCGTCTCCGAAGTGAAGTGCTCGCAGCGGCTATTCGATGACATCGCGGCGCGTGGCGGCGCGGCCATCATGTGGAAAGCGGGCCACTCGCTGATCAAGGCCAAGATGCGCGAGACGGGCGCAGCCCTCGGCGGCGAGATGAGCGGCCACATGTTCTTCGCCGATCGCTACTTCGGTTACGACGACGCGATCTACGCCGCCTGCCGCGTGCTGGAGATTCTCTCCCGCCGCGGCCTGCGCCTCGACGAGCTGCTGGCGGACCTGCCGCCGAGCTACACGACGCCCGAGATTCGCATCGAGTGTCCGGACAATATCAAGTTCGCCGTCGCCGAACATGCGCGCGAGTACTTTCGCCGGCAGCGCTATGACATCGTCGACGTGGACGGCGTGCGCGTGAAGTTGCCGCAGGGGTGGGGGTTGATTCGCGCTTCCAATACGCAGCCCGTGCTCGTCTTGCGCTTCGAAGCACACTCGCCTGCGGTGCTCGCCGAGTACCGGCAGATGTTCGAGGACGTACTGCAGCGCATTCGTGCCGAGCTGGAGTGAGGCGTCGCCGCGCGTGAAGATCGCACGGCACGTGCGCAACAATCGGCGGCGAGTGAGCACACGCCGTGGCGGGCGGCACGGCACGGCATCGCTCGGGCCCGGACCGCGTTACAAATTCTGCTCGGAGCGGTTGCGCCCGGCGGTTGCGCTGTGATAGCTGAGAGCAACTCGTTCGTCCCCGCGCGCGGGGGCGGGCGTCATCGGCAAAAGGTATTGCAGTGGTCCGCGCGCCTATAACGCCCCCATCGTCACCCGCGTCATGCGCATTGGCGGTGGGGCCGGCGCGCCGGTTGCCCACGGGCGACTCGAGCTCTTCCCCACCCGGGCACCCGCAGCGACAGGAGGGAGAGAGCTATGCGCGCTGCAACGCCCGCATCATTGCGCGTCGTGGCGGCGATGGCCTGCGGCCTTTGGGCTGTCGGCTGTTCCGTCGCCACCCTGCGGCCGGCCGGCGAGCTTTCGCCGTTCGGCCACGCACGGCATTCTCACGTCCCCACCGCGCCGGCGATCGACTCGGCCGTGCCCGCGCCGCCGGCGTCCACCGCGGAGATTGAAAGTGGCGCGGAGGACGGACCGTTTCAAACCTCGCACCCGCGGGTGCAAGGTTTCCTGGATGCGTACCGAACCCGCCTGCGGGACTTTCTCACCCTGGCGTTGCAGCGGGCGAGCAAGTACCTGCCGAAGATGGAGTCGATCCTCGCCGAGGAAGGCGTGCCGCCGGAGCTCGTGTACGTGACGCTGGTCGAGAGCGGATTTCGGTTGCATGCGGCTTCGCCGGCTGGAGCGGTCGGTCCGTGGCAATTCGTGCGCGGCACCGGGCGCCGCTACGGGCTGCGCATCGACGGCTACGTCGACGAGCGACGCGATCCGGTGAAGGCGACGCGGGCTGCAGCGCGGTATTTCCGCGACCTCTACGACACGTTCGGCGATTGGCATCTGTCCCTGGCAGCGTACAACCGGGGCGAGGGGAACATCGCGCGCATTCGCGATTGGCAAAAGATCGACAATTACTGGGAGATGAGTGCGCGCGGGTATCTGCCGCGCGAGACCATGAGCTTCGTGCCGCGCGTGCTGGCGGCCATGGAGATCGGCAGGGCGCCGGAGGAGTACGGCTTCGACGTAGTGCCCGACCCGCCCGCCGGCTACGACCTGATGAACATTGACAGTCCGATTTCCCTGCAAACTGTTGCGGAGCCGAGCGGCAGCGATGTCGCCACGATCAGCGAGCTGAACCCCGCGCTGCGGCGCGGCGTGGTGCCACCCGAAGGCTACGTCGTGCGCCTTCCCAAAGGAACACGCAGCCGTTTCGAGATCAGCTACGCGCAGTGGAAGCGCCAGCCGAAACCACCACCACTGGCCAGTCACGTTGCCAGGAGCAGTGCGCGCACCCACCGCGTGCGCCGCGGCGAGTCGCCGGGCTCGATCGCCCGCCGCTATGGCGTCTCCGTGACCGCACTCATGCGCGCCAACGGCATCCGCGATCCCCGCGCGCTGGCGATCGGCCGTGTGTTGCAGATTCCGGCGGTCCGCAGCGAACCGGCGCGACCCGGACCCGTCGCCGCGCGCAGAAAAGCCCCGACCCGTCGCACGCTGAATTAGACGCCCATCCCCGCCGTCCCCGCGTCTCCGGGTCTTCGTCTCTCCGCGTCTCCGCATCTCCCGGTCTCCCCTCTCCTGTCTCCCGTTTTTTTCTCCTCGGGGTTTACTCCGCGCCCCCGTGATGCAAATTCTGGTGTGCCTCTCATGACCTGCAGAAGGAGTGGAAGAAGATGCCCGACCTCGTCCCCGTCCACGGCGGCCTCGATGCCCCAATCAACCGGACCGTCCCGCTGTCGCGACGCAAGCAGTTTCTGACGGAAGCCGCGGCTTTCCCGCGCATCGAGATCAGCAAGGCCGACCTTTCGACGGTCTACCGCATCGCCGATGGAACGCTCTCGCCGCTGACCGGACCCATGGACGAGGAAACCTGGCACGGTGTCCTGGACCACGAAGCCTTGGACTTTGGTTTCCGGCACTACGCCTGGACCGCACCGATCTCCTTTCCCGTCACCGATGAAGAGGCGAAGCGGTTGCGCGTCGGGCACTCCGCCGCGCTCGTCCACGAGGGAGACATCGTCGCCACGCTCCGCGTCTCCAGCCTCTTCGAGTGGGACAAGCCCAAGCACGTGGAGAAGTTTTACGGGACCACGCGAACCGATCACCCGGGCGGCCACATGATCATGGGCGATCCGCGCACCAAGCTGGTGGGCGGGGAGCTGTGGGCGCTGCCGCAGCCGGTGGACGCCGACTACGGGGAGTTCGTGCTCACGCCGCGCCAAGTGCGGACGCTGATCCTCGAGCGGCGCTGGGAGCGGGCGTTGGCGTTTCAGACGCGCAACCCCCTGCACCGCGCGCACGAATACGCGCTGGTGGCTGGTGTCGAGCAGTTGACCCGCAAGGGCTACTTCGCCGGCGTGGTGCTCAACCCGCTGATCGGCGAGCTCAAGGGCGATGACGTGCCGGCGCGCGTCCGCATGCGCTGCTACCGCACCCTGCACGACCTCAAGCTCCTCGGCAAAGGCGACAAGGACGAGGCCCTTTGGAACGAGCGCGGCTACGACCTCACCGAGGTGTTCGAGCTGGTCGCGCTCGACATCAAGATGCTGTACGGCGGACCGAAGGAAGCCGTGATGCACGCGATTTACCGGCAGAACCTCGGCTTCACCGACATCATCATCGGGCGCAAGCACGCCGATGCGCCGTACGACGACGGCACCGCGATCTGGGGCGACTTCGATGCGCAGGAAATCTTCAACAACCTCAAAGGCGACCTGCGCATTGCCCCGTGCAACGTCGGCTTCGCCGCGTACTACGATAGCCTCGGCCGGGTCGACCTCATGGACTTCCACCCCAACGAACAGCCGGTGGTCATTTCTGGCTCCAAGGTGCGCGAGGCACTGACGAAGGGCGAACGCCCCGACCCGCGCATCCTGCGCCCCGAGATCGCCGACATCCTGATCGCGTACTATCGCGAGAAGGGGCGCTGATCACGCACCGCCTGCCGCCTGCGCGGTCATAACAAGCTGTGCCCCCTCTCCGGGCCGCGGCAAAGTCGCCGACGAGCCTCCATCCGTCGCTAGTCGGCGCCGACGACTCCGACAATCAACCGTCAATCCCGCCGTTCCGACGATCGTTGCGCAGACCTTTTTCCAGCCGGCAGTGACGCCCGTCACGCGCCCGGACGTTGAGGCCGTCGCGCCAATCGCGGCGCAGGTCGAGGGATGGAGGTAGCGATGTACCGACGAATCGTGGTCGGGCTCGACGGTTCGGACGGCGCCCATCAGGCTCTGCAAGCGGCCATACAGCTCGCACGGATCGCCAAAGCGGAAGTGTTCGTCATTTCAGTTGAAGAGCTGCCCAGATATCCAGGAGCCGTCGACGAGGTGAACGGCGAGCAGCGCGCGGCGGAGCGCTTCTTCAGGAAGATTCAGAAGGACGCGGCGAGCCAGGTCACGAGCGCGGGCCCCGTCGCGCACTGCGAGATCCGCAGCGGGCATGCCGGCCAAGTGTTGCCGCACTACGCGCTGGAAGTAGGTGCCGATTTGCTCGTCATTGGGCACAGCGGATACTCCGCCATCTGGGGCCGTCTACTCGGCACAACAGCCGACAAGATAGTCGATCATGCCCCGTGCTCGGTGCTCGTAGTCCGCTGAGATGGCCCAGACCTAGCTAGTCCCTCGCAAAGGACTGCGAATGAATGCCCGCCCCGCCTGGCTGAACCGCAACGTCGTCGGCATGGGCCTGACGAGTCTGCTCAGTGACGCCGGGCATGAGATGGCGACCGCGGTGCTGCCGGCCTTCCTGGCTACGATCGGCGCGGCCGCGGCTGCGCTTGGAGCCATCGAGGGCGTTGCCGACGCCGCCTCCAGCTTCGCAAAGCTGGGCTGTGCCTGGTGGAGCGATCGCATCGGCCATCGCAAGACGATCACGGTCGGCGGCTACGCACTCACCGGCGTCTCCACGGGCGTTTTTGCATTCGCTGCCGGCTGGCCGCTGGTGCTTGCCGCCCGGGTGATTGGCTGGTTCGGCCGCGGCATCCGCGGATCGCTGCGCGACGCCATGCTGGCCGAGTCGGTCGATCCCGCCCACGTCGGCAAGGCGTTCGGGTTCCATCGCGCCGGCGACACCATCGGGGCCATCATCGGGCCGCTGCTCGGGGTCGCTATCATGGGACTGCTGCATGGGCGGTTCACCGACGCCTCGACGCCGTTTCGTATCGTCTTCTTGCTCACGTTGATCCCCGGACTCGGAGCGGCGCTTACCTTCGCATTGATGGTGTTCGAGCGCCCTCGCGCGCCGAATCACGCCCTGCGCTTTTGGCACAGCGTGCGCAGCTTGCCGCGCCCGTACCGCCGTTTTTTGGTCGGGGTGTTTGTCTTCGGGCTTGCGGACTTTGCGCCGACGCTGGTCATCTTGCGCGCCACCGATTTGCTGTCGCCGGCGCACGGCATCGCCCACGCGGCGCAGATCGGCGCGCTGCTCTATGCGGTCCGCAACGTGTTTTACGCAGGGGCATCTTTCCCGATCGGGGCGCTCGGCGATCGCCTCGGGCGGCGCGGCCTGCTGGCGGGCGGGTACCTCCTCGCGGCGCTCACGTTCATGGGCTTCATGTCCTCGAATGCGACCGTGCGGTATCTGCTGCTCCTGTTTGCCGCCGCCGGGGTGTTCATCGCCATTGAGGATGCATTGGAAGGCGCGATTGCCGCAGAGCTGCTGCCGGCGGAAACGCGCGGCATCGGCTACGGCGCATTGGGGAGCATCAACGGCGTCGGCGATTTGTTTTCCAGCGTCATCGTGGGGCTGCTGTGGACGCATGTCTCGGTTGGCGCCGGCCTGCTCTACGCCACTGTGCTGAGCGCGATTGGAGCCGGGTTGATGCTCCGCGTGAGGTGAGGGAAGGGAACGTCACGGAACACCGGTGCAGTCTCCACTACGAATCGGCACAACATTCCACAGCGGCTGGGTGGAAAAGCCCGCGAGCATCGAGTACACCGACGGCCGTTCAATCCCAGGTCGCCGTGATGTCCACTCCCCGCAGCTCGCCGCCCTCGCGCACGCGCTACGGCGTGCTCGCGTTCACGCTGGCACTCATTGCCGTGGCGTACCTCGACCGCGTTTGCATCTCCACCGCCGCGCCGGCCATGAAGGCCGACCTCGGGCTCAGCGACACGCAGATGGGGTTGGTGTTCAGCGCATTCACCGTCGCATATGCGCTCTTCGAGGTGCCGAGTGGCTGGTTCGCCGACCGCTTCGGAGCCCGCGTCGCGCTGACGCGGATTGTCGCGTGGTGGTCGGCCATGACCGCGGCGACCGGCCTGGCCACCGGTTTTCTCTCGCTGGCGACCCTGCGCTTCTTGTTCGGTCTCGGTGAGGCGGGAACCTTTCCCGCCACGGCCCGCGTGTACGCGCGTTGGCTGCCCGTCCACTTGCGCGGGCGCGCATTCGGGCTCGCGATCATGACCGGTGCCCTGGGCGGCGCGGCCACGCAGCCGATCGTCGTCGGGATGTTGAGCGTGATGAGCTGGCGGCACGTGTTCCAGATCTTCGGTGGTGTCGGAGTCCTCTGGGCGATCGCATGGTGGTGGTGGTTTCGCGACGACCCGCGCGAGCATCCGGCCGTGAACCCCGCCGAGCGCCAGCTCCTCGCCGACGGTGGCGTTCTGACGCGTGGCCATGAACCGGTCCCATGGGGGCTCGTCGTCCGCAATCGCGCGCTGCTGACGCTCTGTCTCATGTACGGCGGCGCCATCTACGGCTGGTATTTTTACCTGACCTGGTTGCCGACGTACCTGCTGCGCGGCCGTGGCTTCGACCTGGAACAAGTCGGCTGGCTGGCAGCCTTGCCGCTGCTCGCCATCGCCGCCGGGGTCTTCACCGGCGGCTGGCTGAGCGACTTTTTCACCCATCGATGGGGGAGCCGCGCCGGCCGCCGCATCCCCGGCCTCTTTGGCCTCCCGCTGGCGGCGCTCGCAGTGGTCGGAGCGGCAACGACCGCGCATCCCCAGTCGGCCGCGCTCTTACTCGCAGCCGCGGCGGGCCTCGCCGCCTTCGGGGTCGCACCCGCCTGGGCGGTGTGCCTCGAAATCGGTGGCACGCATGCCGGCGTGGTCAGCGGTGCGATGAACACGTTCGGCAACCTTGGGGGCGCGCTCAGCCCCGTGGTAGTGGGCATCTGTCTGGAGCACCAGCAGTCGTGGGAAACCCCGTTGGTCAGCGTCGCGGTCCTCTATCTGCTGGCGGCGGCATGTTGGCTCGCGGTCGATCCCGCACAGCGGATCGAGTTGGCGTTCGTCGGCCGCGCTCGAAGGAGTCGGCCTCACCGCGATTGGAAGTCGCGGCAACGGACGCCCTGAGCGGCACAGTGGGAAAAGGCGCCGCCCTTTTCTGCCCGCTGCCGCCGGTGCTACACGTCGCCCCGCTGAGACAGCAGGAGAGGACGCAATGATTTACGAGACCATCATCGTCGAAAAGCGAGGCCGCGTCGGGTGGTTGATCTTCAACCGCCCGCAAGCTTTGAACGCCATGAATGCGCGGCTGATGGAGGAGACCGCCCAAGCGTGGATCGAGCTGGACAGCGATCCCGACGTGCGCGTCATCGTCAACAGCGGGATGGGACGCGGGTTCAACACCGGGGTGGACGTGAAGGAAATCGCCACCGACCCCTTGGGGATGAAGCGCTACGCGGACAAGCTGAAGGATTTCGACCTGCGGCTCACCTCCTGGCATTGTGGGGTGCAGAAGCCGGTGATCTGCGCAGTCAACGGCATCTGCGCCGGTGGCGGTCTCCACTACGTCGCCGACGCGGATATCGTCATCGCCGCGAGCAACGCCACCTTCATGGACCCGCACGCCTCGGTGGGCCAGGTGGTGGCGTACGAGGCCATCGGTCTGGCGCGGCGCATGCCGTTCGAATCGGTCATGCGCATGGCGATGACCGGGAAGTACGAACGCATCAGCGCGCAGCGCGCCTACGAGCTCGGCATGATCAGTCAGATCGTGGATCCGCCCGACAAGCTGTTCGACGAAGCGCAGGCGTTGGCCGAGAAGATCGCGAAGAATTCACCTAGCGCCTTGATCGCGTCGAAGCGCGCGCTCTGGGGCGCCCTCGAGGCCGGACTGACCGCGGCCATGAAAGCGGGAGGCAAACATCTGATGGACATGTGGGACCACCCCGATCAGCTCGAAGGTCCCCGCGCGTTCGCCGAGAAGCGCGAGCCGAAGTGGGTGGAGCCAAAGATCGACCACTGACTCTCCCATCTGGGTGAGGTGACAAGATGTGCGGTGCCGACGACGGCCGCTGAGCCGGCCATCGCGTTCTGTCACGCGCTGGCGACCGATTCGCCGACCAACGCCGCGCCGTTGCTTCCGTGATCGGGCGCGACAGACGCCGGGAGCACCCGCGGCACACACAGCGTGACCACCGCGTTGCCGCATCCGCCATCGCATTCGAGCGCGCCGCCGAGCAGAGCCGCCACTCGCCGAGCAAGCTCGACCCCCGGCAACGCGGAATCCAAACGGAGCCCACCTGGACGGCAGCCACAGGACTTTGGCACGGCGAGCCGCACGATCAGGCTCTCCGCGTCCGCTCGGCCTTCGACCGTCACGGGCTCATGCTCGCACGTGCGGCGCAGCACCTCGCGCAGAAGGCCGCACACGGCCCGCTGCAACAGCAAGGCGTCGGTGTCCGCGGTCTCCGCCGCGCACGTTTTTGAAACGATACGTTCCCCCGCCCCGCTCGCAGCCAGGGTCGCATCCGCGACGGCCCGCCTGACCACGGCTCCCCAATCGCACTCACCCGCGCGGGCTTCGAGCCGGCCGGAACGCAGGTCCGCCACCAGGGCGAACTCGTCCAGCACTTGCACCGCACGGTGGGCACTGCTCACCAGACGCTTGCAGAAGTCGGCACGGTCGGCCTCATCAGCAGCCGGAATTTCTTCCGCAAACGACACGAGGGCGCTCAATGGGTTCTTCAGGTCGTGAACAAGGCGGGCCAAGAGGTCGCGCTCAGACTCCCCAGCCCAGTTGCTTCCGTTCGCTTCAGTCGAGGTCATTAGCGAGCGTGCTGGGCAATTCCCGTGCCACCGCGCCCACGCATGGCGCGTCACCCGGGCCCGGACCTCCTCTGGAGCACGGCGCACATTCGTGCGTTTCCAGTGTCACGGAATCACTCGATGCGACGACGGATACGCGGGCCGGGCGGCAAGGTAGTTGACCGCACCAGCCGTGTGGTAGAGTGCGGCGCGATGAAAAAGGTTCTGATCACCGGTATTGCAGGCGGCCAGGGTCGCCGGGTCGCAGAGACCCTGCTGCGACGCCACAAGGGCTATCAGCTCTGGGAGGGTCGCCCGAGCGGCGTTGAGATGGAGATCGTGGACCTGCGCAAGAAGAAGTTCGAAGACGTCATCCGCCGCGAACGGCCCGAGGCGATCGTGCATCTGGCCTTCATCCGTCACTTCGAGACCCACCCCGCTGTGCGGCACGAGGTCAACGTCAACGGCACGAAGCGACTGATCGAGTTTGCCGTCACCCACGGGGTGAAGCAGGTGGTGGTCTGTTCGAGCTCGTACGTGTACGGCGCGCTGCCGGAGAACCCGTACTACATGGATGAGGGCTTTCCGCTCAGCGCCAGCCGGACCTATCCCGAGATTCGCGATCTGGCTGAGATGGACATGCTCGCCACCGCATTCCTCTGGCAGCATCCGGAGGTGTCCATCTCAATCCTGCGGCCGGTGAACATCTTGGGTTACTACGTTCACAGCGCCATCGGCCGTTACCTGCGCGGCGAACGCGTCCCCACGGTGCTCGGATTCAATCCGATGATGCAGTTCCTCCACGAGGACGATTTTGCGGAGGCGATCGTGCTGGCCTTGGAGCGCAACACGCGCGGCGTGTTCAACGTCGTCGGTCCCGGCGCAGTGCCGCTCAAGGTCGCCATCAGGGAGATCGGCGGCGTTGCCGTCCCACTGCCTGAGATGCTGGTCCGGCCGATCATCGCCAGGCTGTTCAGCTGGGGTCTGTATCCGTTCCCGCCGGGGGCGATCGACTTCGCCAAGTATCCCTGCACGCTCGACGGCAGCAGCTTCCGGGCGGCTACCGGCTTCAGGCCGCGCTTCAGCTTGGCGGAGACATTCGCGTCCGTGCGGAGCTGACGCCGATGCGAAGATGCGAAGGAGTATTTCACCCGAAGACGGGTCTCGCGCAAAGACGCCAAGCCGCCAAGTGAAAAGAAGGAGGAGGAGGCTCTGCCTTGGATTTCTTGGCGACTTTGCGGCTTGGCGCGAGGATTCTTCTTTATCAAGGCTAATTGGAGGAGGGTGACATGCCAGCGCGCGTGCAATCACTCGACGAACGGCGCCGGGCGCGGCTGCAGCAGGAGCGCCAGGCACGGGGGGGATCGGCGGCCGCCGGGCCGGCGCCGCGCCGTTCGCCTGCAGGCGAACGAGGACCGGTTACTCGGCTGCGCCCGGCGATGCCGGCGCCCGCGCCGTCGCCGTGGGCGCAGTTGGCTAACGCCTTGCGTGAGCTGTGGAAGGAGATCAATCCCGACGTCGTGAGCGCCATCAACGCGGAGGCCGCCGCGCGCTTGCAACGCATTCCGACGCGCCTGAACGAGTACGGCTACGATCCGTGGGGCCTCAACGTGGAGGTCGTCCGCCGCGTCCTGGTCATGACGACCCTCCTGTACCGCTACTACTTTCGAGTCGAGACGCACGGCATTGAGCACGTCCCGGCGGGGCGGGTCCTCCTCATCGCCAACCACGCCGGGCAGGTTGCCCTCGACGCGGCCATGATCGGCACGGCCATGGTGTGGGAGGGCGAGCCGCCGCGCATCGTGCGCGGCATGGGCGAGTACTGGCTGCCGACCGTTCCGTTCGTGAACGTGATCATGAGTCGGACGGGCTCGGTGGTCGGAACCCCCAAAAACTGTGTGGATCTGCTGCGCAACGACGAGGCGGTGATTGCGTTCCCGGAGGGCGTGCGCGGCATGAACAAGCTGTTCAGCGAGCGCTATCGCCTGCAGCGCTTCGGCTTCGGTTTCATGCGCCTGGCCCTGGCGACGAAGACGCCCATCGTCCCAGTGGCGGTGGTGGGTTCGGAGGAACAGGCGCCGGGCATCGCGAACCTCAAGACCGTCGCGCGCCTGCTCGGCATGCCGGCCTTCCCCATCACGCTGACGTGGCCGTGGCTCGGGCCCTTGGGACTGATCCCATTTCCGGTGAAGTACCGCATCTACTTCGGCAAGCCGCTCCGCTTCCGGGGCGACCCGGACGATGAAGACGCGGTCATCGGCAAGCACGTCGCAAAGGTGAAGCGGACCATTCAAGCGATGCTCGACGACGGTGTGCGCGAGCGGCGGAGTATTTTCTTCTGACCAGAATTCCCACCACGGAGATGGTTCTCTCCTCGCGGGCGCAGGGGCGTAGCCGCGGATCAGGTGGGGAGGATGGGAACGGCGCAAGGCGAGATTCCCCGCAAGTCTTTGGGGCATGAGTCTTCGCACCGAGCGACGAAACCGAGCGTTTGTAGTAATTTTGTAAGACAGAGCAGAGTCTCGGAGGCTGGCGCGTTGAGGACGCCTTTGCATGAACCGTGACGAGTGTGCCTTTGGCGCCGACATGGCCGAGCGATACGACCGCTGGCTGGCGACCCCGGCGGGTGCCCTCGCTCAGCGTCTGCAGCACGAGTTGTTGATGCGCTTGCTCGATCCCAAGTGGGGCGAGTCGGTCTTGGATGTCGGCTGTGGCACCGGAGAGATCATGAAACTCCTGGCCGGCGCCGGGATACGGGTCACCGGGGTCGACCGATCGCGGGCCATGCTGGCCGTCGCGCGGCGCAAGCTGGGTGCGGCTCCGCTGCTCGTCGGCGACGCCATCGCCCTGCCTTTCCCCGACGCGAGCTTCGATGCCGTGCTCATGCACACGACCTTGGAGTTTCTCGGGAATCCGGAGGCGGCCGTTCTTGAGCTGACGCGCGTGGCACGCCGGCGCGTGTACATCGGCGTGTTGAACCGCTGGTCACTGCTCGGTATCCACCGCCGCTTCAGGGCGCTCTGTTCGCCGAGCGTGTACCAGCATGCGCGCTTTTTCGGCGTGGACGACATACTGCACTTGCTCTCAGCGGCGGGTGCCACGCGCTGGCGATGGGGTGGTGTGCCGTATCTGCCCGACGCCCTGAGTCGCCACGCCATCCTGCGCCGCGTGGTCAGCGCCACCGCGGGGTGGCCGAATCCTTTCGCAGCCTATCTCGGATTCGCCGCCGAGGTGGAGCGCTCGGAAGCCGCCCAGGAACGAATCGACCGCCGCATCCGCGTGGTCGCCACCGCCGACGCTGCCATCGCTCGGGCGGGGTTAGGATCCCGATGAAGAGAGCGGGCTCGGGCCGCGCTCCGTAGGGCTGGCGTCGCAGGAAGTCGATCGGGGATCGGGGGAGGGAGGCGGAGTGACCGCTCCCCCTCCCGCCGAACCGTACGTGCGGTGCTCCCGCATACGACTCTCCAGTCGGTGTTCACCTGCGAGACGATTGACAGTGCGCAGTACACTCCTGCTCATAGAGGTGTTGGCGGGGGACCGCCAAGCGGGCAGATTGGTAACGATGAAGGGCGGATTGCTGGTCTTCTTCGCACGCCCAGTCTTGCCCGGTGGAATACACTCGCCCTGCCAGCGCCGCCAGCAGCGGGTCGTGGCGCAACTCGTCCTATTCGTTGAGGCCTTCGTACCCCTGCGCCATCCCGATCACCCGTTGGACCACCAGATCCCACACCGAAAACTCGATCAGTGCCGGATGGCAGTTGTCCGCGAAACACGCCCCGAACCGATCGAGCAGATTCTGCTGCCCTTGTGGCACAAATAAAATATCACATCAGGCAGGTGGATGCTTCTGTACCGGTGAGAAATCCGGCTAGCTAGGCAAAACTAGGGGAACTCCCTAGCGGAATTAGGGTTTCTCCCTATTTACAAACAACGTAGAACCTGCGCAAGTGAAATTGCCTTGATCTACCCACGCGGGAAAAAAACGGGGAGTGGAACGGACGGCGAACCGACCGCGGGGTCCGCCTTCTAAAGAAGGGGGATCAAACAGAGACCGCACCCGCGTGCGTTGCGCGCACGCGGAAGCACCATGGTCGTGGTGGCTTCGCGCGGCGTTGGTCGCGTGTTGCTTGCTGGCACCGAGCTTGGCGAGCGCTGTCACCGTCACGCTCTCGGCCACCGATGATGCGTGGATAGACCAGGCGAACACGTCAACCAACCACGGCAGCGACACGACGCTCAACGTCAAGAACGGGACTGGCGCAGTCAAGCAGCGCACGCTGGCGAAGTTCGACCTCTCCGGCATCCCGGCCGACTGCGCGACCGTCACGAGCGCCAAGCTGAAGCTGACGATCACGACGGCACCCTCATCCAGCCGGACACATAACGCGCACCGAGTCACCACGAGTTGGAGTGAGGGCACCGTCACATGGTTGAGCCCGTGGGGCACGGCGGGAGGCGATTTCAACGCCACGGCAACGGCTTCGGCGTCGACGGGAACCACCGCGGGTGTCACCATCGAGTGGACCGTCACCTCGGACGTCACGGCCTTCCTCGGCGGATCGGCCACGAACTACGGCTGGTTGATCAAGGACAACTCGGAGGGAGGGACCTCGAACACGACCAGCTACGGGTCGGACGAGAACGGCACCTCCAGCAACCGACCGGTCCTCGAGGTCACGTACACCACCGATGACGCGGCCTGCGACGACTCGAACCCCTGCACCGACGACACGTGCCATGCCACACTGGGTTGCCAGTACACCAACAACAGCAACTCCTGCGACGACGGCCTGTTCTGCAACGGCACCGACACGTGTTCCGGCGGCTCGTGCGGCCACAGCGGCGATCCCTGCGCCGGCAATGGGGAGTGCAAC
>JBBITY010000044.1:8014-14899 GCA_037440565.1 Desulfurellales bacterium | reverse complement strand
GCCAGGACGGCTCGATGTCGCCGGCGTCTTCGATCAAACGCGCGGCCGTCCCCTCGTGCGACGCGACTTCGACCAGGCGGTTGGCGTTGCTCGATGTGGGAGAGCCGATGACGAGCACGCACTCGCACCGCCGCGCCAGCTCCTTGACCGCCGTCTGCCGGTTCTGCGTCGCATAGCAGATGTCGTCCTTTGGGGCCGTGCGCACGTGCGGAAAGCGCTGGCGGATGGCGTCCATGATGCCGCGCGTGTCGTCCACCGAGAGGGTTGTTTGCGTGACCACGGCGACGCGCTCGGGATCGCGCACCCGCACGCGTTCGACGTCCTCGACTGTCTCGACGAGGTGCATCCGGTCAGGAGCGTGTCCCAGGGTGCCCGCGACCTCGACGTGGCCGCGATGGCCGATGAGCAGGATCTCGAACCCCTCGCGCGCATAGCGCAGCGCCTCCAAGTGCACTTTGGTGACCAGCGGGCACGTGGCATCGACGACGCGCAGACCGCGCTGGCGCGCTTGCTCGCGCACTGCCGGCGCGACGCCGTGGGCGCTGAAGATCAGCAGGCTCCCCGTCGGGACCTCGGCCAAGTTCTCGACGAACCGCGCTCCCTGCGCGCGCAGCTTCTCGACGACGTGGCGGTTGTGGACGATCTCGTGGCGCACGTACACGGGCGGCCCGTACCGTTCGAGCACCAGGTTGACAATCTCGATCGCGTACGACACGCCGGCGCAAAAGCCGCGCGGGCTGGCCACCAGAATCGTCCGCTCCGCCGCGGCCATCATGTGCCGAGATCCTCGCAAGCGCACCGCATAGGAGCAGGCTGCCACGCCCGCGCCGGCGCCACAAGGCCGGGGGCCGGCATGCCTCAGCCCGGAGAAACGAACCACAGATGCACAAGATGAACAGGGATGGCAATCTGAGTCCGGTCTCAGAAAATCCGTGTAATCCGCCGAATCCGTTCCATCCCTTGTAACGCAGAGCTGGTGAAAAAATCCCCCGGGGTGGAGCAATGCTCCACCCCTCAAGAACGGTGCCGGTGCAACGCGGCTCCAGTGTTAACGCGGCTCCAGTGTCGAGGGCGGGAGCAGTGCTCCCGCCCTTCGGCCGGTGTTACCGCCTGTCCCCCGCCTGGATTTCGTCACGAGCTCTCAGTCCTGGATCGATTTGGTTCCGGCCGCGGGCCGCGATGGGGTTTCCAAATCTCTGTTGTCTGGTGCGCCGTTCACGGCGGGGGTAACCCGTAGCTCGTGGGCGGCAGACGGACCGCGGAAGATCAGCAACCGGCTGCCCGCCTCCTCGAACTGCCAGCGGTCGCCGGGCGTCACTTCGACGCTGAACCCACTCGGGTAGTGCCGTGCAACGGGGAGAAAAATCTCTGTCGGATCCGGTGCCTGGCGCTCGGGATCGTCGCGGAACGAGAACGAAAACTCTCGGCTGTCGAGGTCGAATCGCATCGCGGTTGGGATGCCGGCAATACGGCGCGCGTAGGGTCGAGCGAGGATGTTCACCAGATTCCCCTTTTCGTTCCCCTCCGCGTCGACGACGCTGAAGGTGTTGTCAGACGGAAAGTACGCCCACACCGCGCCGCCGACGAGGCGGCGATCTTGCTCGGCCAGGGTGTCGCGCAGGAACTGCTCGTTTGCGGCCAGGAACCCACCTTCGGCGTTGGTGTTGCCGCCGAACTCTCCGGCGAACAGCGGACCGCCGAGCGTTTGCGCTTCGGCCGACGCCAGCTCGTAGTCCGCTGTGATGGTGCTCGCATCGCCGTTGTATTTGAGCTCGGGCAGGCCGAACGTCTGGGTGTACAGGTGCGGCGCGTACACGACGTTGGGCGCGAAATTCTCCAGCACTGCCGGGATTCCGGCATTGCGCGTGATCGAGGGGCAGAAAAAGAACGTCTGTGTCGCTCCCTCGGCCTCGACTGCCGCGCGGAGTCGGCGATAGAAGGGATTCAGCACCTCCTGCTCGAACCTCGGCGGCGGAAGGCAGGAGAACGCAATTGGTTCGTTGAAAAAGTCGAATCCCGCGACGCGCCGATCGCCGGCGTAGTGGCGCGCGACGAGCCTCCAGGCGTCGACGAAGTGGTCCATCAGCGGGCGGCCGTCGGGCGCCAGCCCGCCCTGGAAAAAGTCGCAGGCGGCGCGCCACTGGCCGGCCAGGTCGTCCGAATACCCGCGCCCTTCGCAGACCCACGCCGGCGCGCCGTTGCCGTTGGTGAAGCACGCCGACCACTGGAACTGGTGCATTTCGGGCACGACGAGAATGCCGTAGCGGCTGGCGAAGCCCACGACGGCGTCGACCTGCTCGCGGAGGTACGTATCGACGAACTGGTTGGGAGCTGGCTCGAGATAGTTCCATGCGATCGGCAGGCGGATGATGTTGAACCCCCAGCTCGCCATCTGCGCGAAGTCCGATTCCTCGGGCCCATGCCGGCGGCCGATGAAGTTGCCGAATTCCAGGCCCGAGTAGTTGGCGCCTCGCAAGAGGACGACGCGCCCGGCGCGGTCGCGAATCCACTCGGCGTCGGCGTGAATTTCGAGCGGTTCTAAGATCGGCGGCGTCGCCGTCGGCGTAGGTGTGTCCGTCGGCGTCGCGGTCGCCGACGGGGTGCGAGTTGCGGTCGAGGTGGCCGACGGCGTGATTGTCACCGTCGCGGTCGCAGGCGCAGTCGCCGTCGGCGCCGGACGCTTCGCGCCGCCGTTCCCGCACCCGCCGATCAGGGCAGAGAGGAGGAGCACGCAGCCAGCGAGGCGACCCATGTGGGCGAACCTCCACCACCCTCGCCGGCGCTGTCAAGACGCGGCCTCGCTTCGAAAATCATTCTCGCGCCAAGACGCCAAGAACAGAACCAAGCAATGCTCCCCCAGAACCGATTTCCGAACCTCATTCCTGTGGTCTCCAGATTAGCCAGTGACATCATCTGTGCGCGCTGCTGCTTTGCGTCTTGGCGGCCCTTCGACCGCACTCAGGGCATGCTTTGCGCGAGCCATTCCAAACACCCTTCTCCCCGCATTACTCGCAGGAGAGGCCTGTCCCGAGCCAAGTCGAAGGAGTGAGGGTGAGGGGTTCCGGTGAAGGAACCCGGAGATCACCCGTATGGTTTGCTCTGTGCCCTCGGCGCCTCTGTGGTGAAAGCCTTCTTCGGTTTTGGCCGAGTTTCCAACCGTTCCACTTCGACCCGTGCGTCGTTGTAACACGCACCGCCGCCGATGTCGGTGAGGTGATCCGGCACGAGCGCGTTGACCGTCGCGCCGTTCGGCATACTCGATCGCCAGAACCCCTTCGGCAGCTCGACGACGCCGGGGCGCAGCTCGTCGCTCACATGTAGCGGCACGCGTACTTCCCCGAGATCGCTGAACACGCGCACGACGTCACCGTCGCGAAGACCCCGTTGGGTCGCGTCCGCCGGATGCATGCGCAGCAGCGGGTCGCGGAGGTTGAACTCGCCGAAGATGGAGTTGATGGCCTTGTTGGTCGCCGGGCTGATGAGGGTGAGCGGGTACTCAGCGGCCAACGGCCGGTAGGCCAACGGGCCCAGTTCAGGCGCCGCGATCTCGATCTTTCCGCTCTTGGTCGTCGGAAAGTCGGTCACGAACTGGATCAGCTCCGCGCGTCCGCCAAATCGGACCGGCGCGATCTTCTCCTTCTTGAGCCGCTCCGCGTCTATCCCGGAGCGGCGTGCGCGGTCGGAGTCGAGCGCCGCCACCACCAGCGCGTCGTCCGTCATCGCTAGCTCGGGCTCCTCGAAGCCCATGGCGCGCGCCAAGCGGCTGAACAGCTCGACGTTGCTCACCGATTCCCCCGCCGGCGGGATCACCGGCGCGGAGTATTGCAGGTAGTGATGCCCATAGGCGGTGTGCAGCTCCGCCTGCTCGAAGACGGTGGTGGCGGGCAGGAGAATGTCGGCAAAGCGCGCCGTGTCGGTCATGACTTGCTCATGCACGACGGTGAACAGATCCTCGCGCGCCAATCCCTTGAGGATGAGATTCTGGTTCGGCGTCATGAGCACGGGGTTGGCGTTGTAAACGAACAGGGCGCGCACGGGCGGTACTTGCGGTTCGGTCAGGATGCGGCCGAGCTGGCTCATGTTCAGCTCGCGCGCCGGACGCCGCCGCAGATCCGGCCGGGTCAGGGCGCCGCGGTTGATCGGATGGGCGCGGCTGAGGCTCAGGGTGAGTCCGCCGCCGCGCACGCCGAATTTTCCCGCCACGGCCGGCAAGGCAAAGATCGCCCGCGCTGCGTTGCCGCCGTTGGACGAGCGCTCGATTCCCCAGCCGCAGCGGATCACGGCAGGCGACGCCGCGGCATACGCGTCCACAAGGGTGCGGATGTCGTCGGCGGGCACGCGGCAAATTTCCGCGGCGCGCGCCAGCGGATACGCGCTCGCCGCTTCGGCCAATTCCTCGAAGCCGCTCGCGCGCTCGGCGAGGAACCGCTCGTCGTTTCGCCCGCTGGCGATCAACTCGTTGATCATCGCCAGCGCCAGCACCACGTCGGTGCCGGGCATGATGGGAAGATGTACGGCGGCCGTGCGCGCGAACGGCGTGCGCCGCGGATCGACGACGGCGACGAAGGCCCCCGCCTTCTGCGCCGCGCGCAGGTGGGGCACGAGGTGGATGTTCGTCGCCGAGGGGTTGACACCCCAGAGGATGATGGCGCGGGCGAAGCGGTAATCCTCCGGCGGCACGCCGCTCATGGTGCCGAACATGGCGCGATAGACCGTCCCCGTGGTGGCCGCGCACAGGGTCCGCAGCAAATCCGACGCGCCGAGCCGATTGAAGAAGCGCGCATCCGCCCCGTTCTCGTTCAGGACCCCGTTCGAGCCGCCGTAATGGTACGGCAGGATGGCTTCGGGGCCGTCTTCGGCGATGATCCGCTTGAAGCGGTGGACAATTGTCTCGACCGCCTCGTCCCAGGAAACGCGCTCGAAACGCCCTTCACCCTTCGACCCGACGCGCCGCTGAGGATACAGCAGGCGCAGCGGCGAGTAGATACGCTCCGGAAATCGGCGCACCTTGGCGCAGATGAAGCCGTTGGTGAGCGGATTCCGATCCGAGCCGTCGACGGCGGTCACGTGCCCTTCCTCGACCGTCACGGCCAGGCTGCAGGTATCCGGACAATCGAGCGGACACACCGAGTCGGCGATGACGGCCATGACGGGTTGATAGTCCGAGCACACCGTCGAGGGCAATGCCGGCGTTTCCACGGACGGAGAGGTACTGGCGTCCACTCTCCTACATAGTCCGAAAAAAGATCCGAGGCGCAGAGTGCGCAAAGGGCAAGGACCTCAGAGCTGTTGGGCCGACGGCGAAGAACGGCATTCCGATGAAGTTCGCGATCAAAGACGTACCCGATTGATTCTCGGTGGCGCAACTCGAGCGCCCCCGGGGCGGGGTGAGCAACGCGCTCAAGCAGCCACAGAAGCGGTAAGGGACGTGGGGGCGGAAGGGGCGATCCTTCGCACCAGAACGGAAGGATATTCTGGGAGCGATTGCAGACGCCATTGCCGCCTACGCGGAACCGTTGCTCGATCAAACCGATGGTACGATGGAACAGGTCAATAAAGCATTCGGGCTTGCCCAGCTTTGCTGGAACCTCGCGATTCTGCCGGAGGACGGACTTGAGAAGGCCCTCGGCGAGATGCAAGTTTCCGGGAACCGCACGCAACGCGTCGTGCCCCTGTGGCAGCGGAAGAAAGTACAAGCTGTGCTGCGGGGGATGAATCTCGATGTCGGGAGCCGAACCAGCCGCTCGATCGGACCGCAGGCATGAGCAGGCGAGAGGGGTAGCCGGGGGGACGTGGTTGCATATGTTTCACCTCCGCCCGCCAGTGAAACAAGTGAAGCCACCTCCCAACCTCGCCGGCGATATTCTTGCCCGCCATTCACATTACTGCTTCCGCGAGCGTGCGCAGCGCTTCGGCCTGCTGGGTTGCGCAGATGAGCGTCGTGGCGCCCGACTCCCTCCAGGCGGCGAGCCGATCGCGGATCCGCTCCGGCGGCCCGCAGAGCGAGACTTCGTCGGCGAGCGCGTCGGGAACGGCGGCCACAGCCTCCGCCTTGCGCCCCCCGAGATAGGCATCCTGAATCTTCTTCGCCGCTTCGTGGTAGCCGTAGCGGCAGGCGAGATCGTTGTAGAAGTTCTTGCCCCGCGCTCCCATCCCTCCCACGTACAGCGCCACGACCGGTTTCACCCAGGAGAGGCAGGTGGAGAGATCCTCCCCCTGGACCACGACCGCGATCGGCGCGACGTCGAAGCTCGTCCGATCCTTGCCGTCACCGGCCTTGCGGCAGCCCGCGCTCAACGCATTTCCGTAGGTGAGGCCCGCTCGATTCGGAGAGTAGAACACCGGAAGCCAGCCGTCGGCGATCTCGGCTGCCTGCTCGACGCTTTTCGGGCCGATGCCTCCGACGTAAATGGGAATCCGCCGGCCGTGGAGCATGCTCTTGAGCGGCTTGCCGAGGCCCGTGGCGCCGGGGCCGCGATAGGGAATCTGATAATGGCGGCCCTGATGTTCGAGCGGCTTCTCGCGCGCCCAGACCGCTCGCAGGATGGAGACGTACTCGCGCGTGCGTGCGAGCGGGCTCCCGTACGGGACTCCGTGCCATCCCTCGACGACCTGCGGCCCTGACGGCCCGATCCCCAAGATGAATCGCCCACCCGAGAGCTGATCGATCGTGGTTGCCGTCATGGCGGTCATCGCCGGAGTGCGCGCGGGCATTTGCAGGACGGCCGTTCCCACGTGGATCCTCTTCGTGTGCGCCGCGATCCATGCCGCCGTGGTCACGGCATCGGATCCCCACGCCTCGGCGGTCCATACCGAGTGAAACCCGAGACCCTCCGCCTCGAGGATCAACGGCATGTCGATCGAGACCTGGGGTCCCGCATAGCC
>JBBITY010000044.1:5028-7988 GCA_037440565.1 Desulfurellales bacterium | reverse complement strand
TCGCCGCGCTCGTACGACTTCTCGATCCAGGCCGTCTTGTGCCGCGCTCGTTCGAGCGTCCCCGGGCTCAGCCAGATGATTGCCGGCGTGATCTTCAAGGCGCCGTGCATCCGCGCCCGGATCCGCTCACCGAGTCCGGGGAGATCGTCTGCGTGTACGCCTTCGCCATACTCGACCTTGAGCTTGAGGGGTGGAGTCACCCGGGGCGGAGGAGCGTCCAGGACAATCCGGAACAGCCCCGTCACGTGCGGCACGAAGGAGTGGAGCACCTCCTGAATGGCAGCCGGATAGACGAGCACCCCTTTCACCTTCAGCATGTCATCGTTTCGTCCCAGCACCTTCACTCGGGTCCCGCTTTTCCCGCACGGACAGGGGCTGGTGAACACCTGAAGAACGTCGCCCACGTTGTGCCGCAGCACGGCGTTCACCCGTCCGGCCAGCGGCGTGACCACCCATTCGCCCACGGCGCCGTCCTCCAGCGGCAAGGGGCGCTTCGACTCCGGGTCCACGAGCTCCAGCATCGCCGTGTCCTCGCTCACGAAGTGCATGCCCTGATACTCGGGGTGATCGCAGGAGCACAGCATGAGCGGACCCGCTCCCATGAAATCGAAGACGCGGGCGCCGAAACCTGCCTCCAGTCGCTTCTTCACTTCGGTTAGCCCGGCGCCGGGCTCGCCGCCGCAAATCAATCGCCGCAGCCCGAGCCCGCGTGCGTCGCCGCCGCTTTGCTCCAGAATGTACTCCGCATACGAAGGCGTGCAAAAGAGCGTGTCCGGCCGGAAGAGCCGCGCGAATTGCAGGAGTCGCTCCGTTCCTCCTTCGGCGCCAACAGGCACGACGCAGGCGCCGTAGGATTGAACGGCTTGGACCAGCGGGATACCCGCCAGATACATGCTCAGCGCCATCGCGTGAATCGCGAGGTTCTTCGGCCGGAACCCCGCTCGCCAGAAGAGCCGCGCGAAGCTTTCGTGCGAGATGCGCAGATCCTCTTCGGTGAAGAGGTAAGGCACGGGCTCGCCGGTAGTCCCCGAGGTCGCGCAGAGCAGGACGAGCTGTTCCCTCGGGATGCCAGCCCAGGCGGCGAGCGATTGCACGAGATCGCCGTCGAACCGCTCCAGGATCATCCCGCGAATGTCGTCCTTCGTGATGATCGGCACCTGTTCCTGGAACTCGCGAAGCGAGCGGATGCCCTCGGCCTGAACACCGAGAGCGTCGAGCCGCCTTCTCCACACGGGGGAGTCGCGGTACAGCGCGGCGATCTGCTTTCGGAGCGCCGCGAGCTGGACCTCTTTCATCTCGGGCGTGCCGAGCATCGCCTCGATCGGGACGTTCCAGTACGGACGCTCCGATCCGTACGGTGAGGATCCTGTGGCTGTCTTCGTTCTCACCACTCCGCCCGTTCTCTCTCAGCCTCGACCTGAAAAAAGATGTTACCACGAGGCACAGAGCGCACACAGGGCAAGGATCCGACGGCGAAGAACGGCACTCCGATGAGGTTGGCGATCAAAGACGTTACCCGACCGATTCTCGGTGGCACAACTCGGCGTCCTCCGTGCCTCTGTAGTCCGTTATCTTCGGCTCGGCGTGAGTCATACCCGGGATCAGGGACGCACGGCAATCGGGCAACAGCTTGCGAGGGTTGTGCGGGCCACCTAACAGCCGATTGAAAAAGTGTGCCGCCCTTCGAGGCGCCGCTTCGCGGCTCCTCAGGGCGGACGGGAGCGCGCTTCCTTCGGCGCGGCGATCGCACCGTGGACCAGTTGTACAAGCGGCGCGCTCCGGCAAGCAGAACATCATCGAAGCCAGTGTCGCGTCCGGAACCTCCAAGGAAGGGACTCCGGGGTCGAGTGGCTGCGGGAGATTCCGGCGCATTGGGACGCAGTGCGGATGTGGCGCATCAGCAGGGCGGTCAGCGGTGGGACGCCTCCACACGAGGAGCGCGCGTACTGGAATGGAGGGATCCTTTGGGTGTCTCCCGAGGACATGAAGCGTCGCATGATCGACTCGTCGGAAGACACAGTGACCGACAAGGCACTTCGAGATACTGGAGTTTGGCTCATTGATCGGCGCCCGCCGCTTATCAGCAAGGCGTTAGGCGTGCAGCGAGCGATGGGCTAACATGCCCGAGCGGCGGTGCCGCAAACGACGTGGTCGGCGGGAGCGACCGGGATGAACGTGTCGATGTGGGCCAAGGCGGTCAGGGTGATTCCGCGCGTGACCAAGGACGAGTGGAACGCGCTGGACGTGATCTCCCGCTGGCTGATCGCGACCCGCTCGGCGGTGCTGGTCATGACGCTGATCTCTGCGGCGACCGCCGGGTTGCTCGCCGCGCGCGACGGGAGGTTCAATCTGCTGCTGTGGCTCATGGTGACGGTGGGCTTGTTGTTCGCCCACGCGACGAACAATCTCGTCAACGACGTCACGGACCACCTGCGGGGCGTCGACAAGGACAACTACTTCCGCGCGCAGTATGGGCCGCAGCCACTCGAACACGGCCTGATGACGCGCGGCCAAGCCCTGCTCTATACCGCGGTCACCGGCCTGATCGCCTTGGGTGCCGGCGCCGTTCTGGTCGCGGCGCGAGGAGAGGCGACCCTGATGCTTCTCGCCGTTGGCTGCTTCTTCGTGCTCTTCTACACCTGGCCGCTCAAATACATCGGCATGGGTGAGCTGGCGGTGATTTTGGTCTGGGGTCCGCTCATGGTCGGCGGCGGCTATTACGTCATCACGGGGCAAATCTCCTCGCCCGTCCTGGTCGCCAGCCTTCCAGCCGCGCTCGCCTCGACGACGGTTCTCTTCGGCAAGCACATCGACAAGCTCGAAGCCGACGCCGCCAAGCACATTCGGACGATGCCCGTCCTGCTCGGCGAGCGGAATGCCCGCCTGGCGACGATCGCGATGCTCGTTCTGGAGTACGTCCTCGTCGGGGTGCTCATCTTGGCCGGCTATTTTTCCTTCCT
>JBBITY010000044.1:4511-5009 GCA_037440565.1 Desulfurellales bacterium | reverse complement strand
GCTTGTCGCCCTGCCGCAGTGCCTGGATGCGGTTCGGGTGTGCGCGCGGTCGCGGCCGGCCGGACCTCCGCCGGGCTACCCGGACAACATCTGGCCGCTCTGGTACGCGGCCTTCGCCTTCCGGCACACGCGCCGGTTTGGTGCGCTGTTCGTGCTCGGATTGGCCGCGGACGTCATCGTGCGCAAGGTGGGATTGCTCTGAGAGCGTGTGAGGAAAGCAACGGCGAGGTCTGCGGTGGGGAGAAGCCGGGGCGGGAGCAGTGCTCCCGCCCTCGAGGTTACGTGGCCGAATGCATGGCGTTATTTTTGAGGGATGGAGCGGCACGATCAGGACGCCGCGCGCGCCACTGCTTTGCGCGATCTCGCGCACCATTGGACGCCGATCGCGCAACACGTCGCCGCTGCGGAGGCTTCGACCCGACAGCGCCACCCACCCATTCAAGGTGCCCGCTACCGGCAGTCGGGTTGCGACTGCGGGCCGGGGCACCAAACACGGCC
>JBBITY010000044.1:0-4484 GCA_037440565.1 Desulfurellales bacterium | reverse complement strand
GGTCAGGAGCGTGATGAGCGCCATCTCTGCCGAGCAGGGCCGAACCGCCGCGCGCGTGATGCGCGAGAGAACGGTCTCCAGCTCGGCGCCGACCGCAATAGCGGCCGTGATTCGCCGCTCCATTCTGAGCTCTGCGCTCATCGCAGGTGCCGGCACTGGGCCACCCCCGGGACTCTCAGCTTTGGATAGTCTAAGGACGGTCCCTTCGGCAAGCTCCATGGCTACGACCACAGGGGAGGGCTTTCCGCTGGGTTACCCAGGCAACATCTGCCCACTCTCGCACTCGGATCTTGCAACGCGCACCCGGGCCACTTGCGTCGGCGCGCGCGGTCGCGCCCATCTCCGCGAATAGCCGTTGCGCCTCCCCGAGCTCGCCCAGGTGGTCCCCCTTCGTCGCTCGCGAGCCGCGCCAGCTTGGCGCGCCCGATGTGGAGCCACGGCAGTCGCAACCGGGCTCCGGTCTCGTCGATCAGCGCCGCCGCCCGGGCGATCGCGTCCTCGACCGCCGGCCGGGCCGCCACGCCTTCTGAGCCTGTCATTCACACGCGCAGCAGGACCGTGCGCAGGGCGTGCGGCGAGACAGGGAGGGACAGTTCCCCGCCGCGGACGGCGAGCGGCTCGCCCAGGGGGGTCTCGTCGAGTCGAGCCAGCTCGGCCGCCGATATCGGGAAGCCAACGCACACGCGCGCATCGACCGTGCCCTCCGTTGGATTGAGGAGCCGCAGCACTACTGCAGAACCCTCGTCGCATGGCTTGAGTGCGCTGACCATGATCTCACGCGGGAACACTTCCAGCAGCGATCGGTTCGCTTGAAGCAGGGGCGCGTCGCCCGCGATAACCGCGCACAAGCCCACCTCGGCGTCGCGGGCGGTGCGCGGATCGCAACCGGCGAACAGTGCGAGATGGGCCTCGATTGTCTGCAGGCACTGCGCGCCCGGCGTGGGCAGCGCTGGGCCCGCCAGTTGCGGGCGCGTGGTCAGATCCATCCGTGACAGCCAGCCGACGGCGCGCAGCAGCGTGATGGCGATGATGCCTTCGGGGGTGACCTCCGCTTCCGGCAACCCCGGCGCACAGACCGTGAGCCCGTTGGCGCTCACCCAGCCCTGGTGTGGGAATGTCGCAGGGGCTGGGTGCACCCAACCTGTGGCGTCGCGCCGCGCCGTGGTTCGGCGGGCCGTGTCGAAGGTCGTCGCTGCGAGAAACTCCTCGGCGCGGGCGCCGGTTGGAAACAGCAGGCGCAACCGGTGATCGCGCGCGGTGTTGTGCACGCGCACGCGCAGGTCGACGCGATCCACACCGCTGACGAGACACGCTTCGGTCTCGATCACGAGCAGGACACCGCGGGTGCTCCGTTGCCGGCGATCGGCGGCCAGCGCCGCCGGCAGCGACAGCGTGCGCACGACTTCCAGGAGCTGGATGCCGGCGGGATGCACGCGGCGGCGGATGCGCACGTCGTCGAGCGTCCAACCGCCCTCCGGCACCGGATCGAAGTCGTACGTGTCGCCGCGGTCACCGATGTCTTCGATGGTGCACAGACGCGCGTACGTCTGGCCGCCCAGACGCACCGTGAATGTGCCGTCGTCCGCAGCCGTCACGGTCGATGAACCCATCGCGATCTCGCGTCCCGCGTCTTCGTGATCGGGGCGCGCCTCGCCCCGATGCAACCGGTAGCGGCGCCAGCCGAAGGCGGGAACGTGCTCAGCGACGAACTCGATGCTCTGCGGCGGCCGATCGGGGACCAGCCAGACACGGCGCGGCGAGTTGTCGGCGACGAGACGGGCAGGGCGGCCGTCGATCGTGAAGCCGGGCGCGGTCAGATCGGCGAGCATGAGCGGGTGAATGGCCATGGCGCGGCCCTGGTCGTCGCCCCGCATCTCGAACCACGTGCCGGGGTCGAGGGGGAAGCGCACCCGGTCGGTGCGCGGGTGCGGCGATGGGTTGAAGACCGCGATGTCGATCGCCTCGCCCCACGGGGCGCGCCGTTCCGTCCCAAGGCCGGCCAGGCGTTGCAACACGCGCGCCGCGGTTTCGCTCGCCAGCTCTTCCGCCGTGGCGTAGCGCGCCTCCATTTGCTCGTGGACGCGATCCTGCGAGCACCCGCAGATCGAATCGTGCGCCTGGTTCTGCAACAGCGCGCGCCACGCCGCGCGCAGTGACGGCCGCTCATCCGGAGCGCCGAGAACGCGGCCGAGGGCGCACCACGGCTCCGCCCAGCCTTCGAGTAAGGTCTCTGCGCGGCGGTTCCGGAGCTTGAGCGGCGCGCGGGTTGACCATACGCCGGGCAACAGGTTCGCGACGCGACCGCCGATCAGTTCGCCGCGAAAGCGCGGCGCGTCGCGGGACAGCCCGGCGGCGAAGTCCTCCAATGAACCGCGCTGGACGGTCCAGCCCGTCGCCTTTGCCAGCGCCTCGGCCACCGCCGCGGTGTGCGCGTCGGGCAGCGCGTGGTCAATGCCGTTCATGAGCAGCACGCGGTCGGTGCCCGTGCGTGCGGCGAGCGTGCGGACCACGGTCTCCAGCCAGCGCGCCGCGCCAGCCGGATCTGGCGGCAGCCCCGCTGCGTTGAAGTATCCCTCGCCGAGATGATGCACCAGGATCGCCGTGCCATCCGGCGCTTCCCACAGGTACTCGGCGGGTAGGGTATCGATCTCCGAGCCGTTGCCGCGCCAGTAGACGAATGGCTCCAGGCCAAAGCCGGCGAAGAGCTGCGGGAACTGCGCCGGATGTCCGAAGGAGTCGGGTGTGTACGCGACGTGCGACACGTTGCCGAAGGCGCCGCCGACGCGCCGGCCTTCGAGCAGGTTGCGCACGTGCGCCTCGCCCGAGGGCAGCAGCGAATCGGGCTGGACGTACCACGGGCCGATGGCGACGCGGCCGCTGCGGCAGGCCGCCTCCAGCTCGCTGCGGCGGTCGGGACGAATCTCCAGATAGTCTTCGAGGACGATGGTTTGGCCGTCGAGCAGGAAGTGAAAGCCGGGGTCGTGCGCGATGAGATCGAGGACGCGATCGATCGTGTCGACCAGACGAGCGCGGAAAGCCTGGAACGTCCGGTACCACTCGCGGTCCCAGTGCGTGTGAGCCACGAGCACGCACAGCATGCCGCCTTCTACGCGGCGTGAGGGACCGAGGGCAAGCCGCAGCCTGAGCCCGGATCGAGATCGGTCCCGCGCCTCGCCACCCCTGAGAGCTTGTGAGGAAATCCCCGGGGTGGCGCAATGCTCCACCCCTCGAGAATGGTGCCTGTGCAGGCGGCTCCAGTCTCGCGGGCGGGAGCACTGCTCCCGCGTTTCGGCTGGTGTCTCCACCAGTTCCCGCGGGGATGTTTGACAAGCTCTGAGAAAAGACCGGTGCTACTTGCCCGCCGGCTCCTGCGTCGGAATCGTGATTCCCGCGCCGACCCCTTGGACGGTCCCCCCGGCCGCCACGATGTTCCGACCGTAAGCGCGAAGCTCGGGAATTTCGTCGTCCTCGATGGGGGGCATAAATCGCTTCCGCTTCATCGCCGCCTCCAACGCCGGCGCCAGGCGCTCCAGCTTGCGCCGCTCGCGCTCGTCTTCGCGCTCCTTGAACCCCGGCATGACGCGGCGAGCGAAGAGTTCAAGGGCCTCGCAGATGTGCTCGTGGCGGTTCTTGCCCCCCTGCTGGATGAAGATCACCTGATCGACCCCGACATCGGCGAACTTTTGCAGGTGGGCACGCATCTCCTCCGGCGTGCCGATGCCGACCCCTACTTCGGGCATGGCGTCGCGCACCGCCTCGTAGTTCTCCCAGATACTCGTGCGCCCCGGTTTGTGGAGGCCGAAGAGATAGTAGTGCCCCAGCGCGTAGCCGAAGAAGCGAAACCCATCGATGCCGCGGCGGCGCGCTTCCGCGCCGTCGCCGTGGCAGGAAAAGCCCGTCACCATGGCGATGTTCGGGTTGATCGCGTGACCGATCGGCACGCACTCCGTCGCCAGCGTGTGGTAGTAATCATTGACCCAGTGCGTCGCTTCCTCGGAGTCGATGAAGGCGAAAGTGAGCGCGCCGATTCCGAGCTGCGCGGCGACGTGAATGGTTTCCCGTGTCGAGCACGCCAGCCACATCGGCGGGTGCGGTTTCTGCACGGGCTTGGGAATGACGTTCCGGCACGGCATGGAGAAGTACCGGCCCTGGTAGCCGGGGTATGGCTCCATGACGAGCATGTTGGCAACCTGCTCTGCCGCTTCGAGCCACATCGCACGCTTCTCGGCCGGGTCGATGCCGAACCCCTCCAGCTCCGCCCGCGACGCCGATTCGCCGGTGCCGAACTCGACGCGGCCGTTCGACACCAGATCAAGCGTGGCGATCCGCTCGGCCACGCGAGCAGGATGATTGTACGCCGGCGGCATCAGCACGATGCCGTGCCCGAGGCGGATGCGCTTTGTGCGCTGAGAACACGCGCCGAGGAAGACCTCGGGCGCCGAGGAATGCGAATACTCTTCGAGGAAGTGGTGCTCGACCTCCCA
>JBBITY010000043.1:0-15035 GCA_037440565.1 Desulfurellales bacterium | reverse complement strand
CAAAGAGGCACTCGACCTCGCCTATACCGATCCGCCCGACATCATTCTGCTCGACATCATGATGCCGGAGATGGACGGTTTCGAGGTCTGCAAGCAGTTGCGCGCCAACGTTCGCACGGCGTTCATCCCGATCCTGATGTTGACCGCGCTCGACGATGCGGCCAATCGTACCCGCGGCTTCTTGGCTGGTACGGACGACTACATCGGCAAACCGTTCGACCGTGCCGATCTGCTGGCGCGCGTCGCTCGGGTCATGCAGCGCACGTACGGCCTCACAACCAACGCGCACGTCGTCACGCCCGGCGGCACACATGCCCGCCCCGCCTCGGCAGATGCGATGACGCTCGCGCACTAGGCCTCCGGCCGAACAGTCACGGCGCGCGGCGATGCAAGCAGAATATCCTCTCCCGCATGACTCGCGGAAGCGAGCGAGGGTTCCACATGCCATCCGGAGCGCATGCCCGGTCTTGCTGCGCAAGACCCTTTCTGCGGTTCCCTCTCCTCCGTCCGCTCCTGCCCGCAGGCGGGAGCGGAGGTTTTTACGCGCTCGGTCGGCAAGCGGACCCCACGTCTGGTGTCGTGAACAGCCCGATCGCAGCAATCACGCGGTCGCGGCGCTGGGCCGATCGGCCTATTTCCCTGCGCGGGGGAGCCTGAGTACGCGTTGCGCGACGATGTCTCGCTGGATTTGCGACGTGCCGCCGAAGATCGACTGGGCGCGCGACCAGAAGTAAAGGTCCAGGTCGAGACCGTCGTCGAGCAGTGGAGTGGCGCCGCGCAGATCCATCATCGCCCGGTGAAGGCTCTGGTCGGTGCGGGTCATCAGCAGCTTGTCGATCGAGCCCTCCGGACCCGGGGTCGACCCGTCCTTCCGGCTCGACAGCGTGCGCTGGACCTGCACCTGGAGCGCGCGCAGATCGACGTACGCCTTCGCCAACGAGGCGCGCAGCGTCGACTCTGGCCGGAGCGTTCCCGCACGCGCCTCGTCCTCCAGCATCCGCAGCGTGCGCGCAAAGCGCGACACCCATCCGATGTCAGCGGGCCCGCGCTCGTAGCCGAGCAGCGACATGGCAATCGCCCATCCCTGGCCGGGCTCGCCGAGCAGGTTGGCCGCGTCGACCTCGGCGCCGTCGAAGAACACCTCGGCAAACTCACGGGTGCCGCTGGCGGTCACGATCGGGCGGCAGTCGATGCCCGGCGTGCGCATCGGGACCAACAGCACCGAGATCCCGTGGTGCCGGCGCGATCCCGGCTCGGAACGCGCCAGAAGCAGGCACCAGTCGGCCCAAACCGCCTCGCTCGTCCAGATCTTTTGCCCCGTGATGCGATAGCTCGCGACGACGCCGTTCGACTCGACCGGCTCGGCTCGAGTCGACAGGTTGGCCAGATCCGAACCGGCGCCCGGCTCGCTGAAGCCCTGACACCAGCGGATCTCGCTGGAGAGAAGTCCGGGAAGGTGCCGCTTCTTTTGCTCGTCGCTGCCGTACAGGCGAATCGCGTTGGCGATGTGGCCGAAGGCCGGACCGGGAGGCGCTCCCGCAGCCCCGAGCTCATCGTTGTAAATGGCCTCGTACGTCACCGGCAGACCGCGACCGCCGTACTCGACGGGGAAAGAAAGCCCGATGTAACCAGCGGCGTACAGTTTGCGGTGCCAGGCATGGAGGAACGCCGCGCGCGCGTCGGGCTCCACCGGAATCGCCTCGCGCGGCGCGTGCTCGGCCAGCCACGTCCGGAACCGGATGCGGAAGTCGTGCTCGTCGGGACTGTCGCGAAAATCCATCTCGTGCTCACCCTCCGACCTGATGCGGGGTTTCGCCCCAGTCCCCCGCGAGGAGAGAACCATCCGGGCCTGGTTCTCTCCTCGCGCTCCTCTTCCCAGGCCCTCACCGCGACGGCGGGCATGACGATCCGCGCATCCTTGGACTGCAGGCGGCGGCCCGCTCTGCATTGCTAACCCTCCAGATCTCGTTTTTGCGCGAAGATCTTCGCGTCCGTCGCGCCCGCGATGTGCCCAATGCGTCCTCTGCGGTGAGCATCTTCTTGGCGGTAAGGTTTAGGGCACCGCCGCGGCCGACCGCAGTGCGGTGATCGCGTCGAGCTGCGCGTGCTCGTCACCCAGTGTCTGGCGACCGACAAGCGCGCGCCGCACGAGCACATGCGCCATGTGCTCCCACGTGAAGGCCACGCCGCCGTGCAGTTGCAGCGCTGCCTCGATCACCTCGCGGGCGTGCTCCGAGCAATAGGCTTTCGCCGTGCGCGCTGCGAGCAGGGCTTCCGGCACGTCCAGCTCGTCGACTGCCCAGCCCGCATACCACGCCAGTCCGCGAGCGGCTTCGACCGACACCTGCGCCTCGGCGGCCATGTGCTGCACCGCCTGGAACGTTCCCACCGGCACCCCGAACTGCACGCGAGCGGACACGTGTGCCACGGAGAGATCGAGCGCCGCTTGCATCACGCCCACGAGGTCGGCGCAAATAGCCGTCATCGTCAGGGCCAGCACCCGGTTCACGGCGTCCACCGACAGCGCTCCCCCAACATCACCGATGTCCACTACCTCGGCCGACGCCTCCACCGCGCGCAGCTCGCGAGTCAGATCGACGGCGTTCAGCCGATCGGCGCTCGGACGCACCGCCACCAGCCGCCCCGAGTCGCGCTCGATCGCGAGGCCCGCGTCCGCTCCTCGCGCGTCCCACGCGACACCCGGCTCGCCTCGATGCGCGAGCCGCGCCAGGGTGCGGTCGAGCACGGGCGCCAACCGCGTGCGCCCGCTGGAAAGCGACTCCAGCAGCTCGGCAGACGCTCCGGCAGCGGCCAGGAGGCCGCTGGCGCAGATGGCGGAGCCGATGAACGGCAACGGAACGACCCGCTTGCCGAGTTCCTCGGCCGCCAACACGACCTCGACTCCCGACAGCGGCATCCCGCCGGCGGACTCGGGAATCCGCATCCCCAACAGGCCCATCTCGGCGAGCCGGCCCCACTCGGCTACCGCCGAGCCCTTCGGCGGCAGCCCGGCGGGTGACTGCGGAGCGAGATCCGCAGCCAGCCGCGCGACCGTGTCGCGCAGGGCTTGCTGTTCGTCAGTCAGGCTGGCGTCCATGCTCCCGCGGATTGAGCTGAATTGGCGATGTTGGTTTACAATACCCGCATTGCAGGCGCCAGTGCCGGTGAGTTAGACGGAACAAGCAAACCGTGGACACGGGCACGAGTAAGGAAGCGCGGGATGGGAGCTGAGTCGAGGTCGAGCCCGGAGGCAAGGCGATGAGCGCAGCACTGGAAGATACCAAAGTGGTGGACCTGACCAACGTGGGTCCGGGAGCCCACTGCATCAAGATCCTGGCTGATCTGGGGGCGGACGTCGTTCGGATCGTCGAGGCCCGCTCCGTGATGAAGAAGCGGGGCCGAACGCAGTGGCAAGCGCCCTTCTGGGCGTACGGCATGCGGCGGAACACGAAGGTCCTCGGCCTCGACCTCAAGAGCGAAGCGGGCCTCGAAGTGTTCCGTACCCTGGCGGCGTGGGCCGATGTCGTCATGGTCGGGCTCAGACCGGCCGCAGCCGAACGGCTCGGCGTGCACTACGAGGCGCTGCGCGAGGCGAATCCTCGGCTCATCTACTGCTGCCTCACTGGCTACGGCGCGGACGGCCCGTATCGCGACCTGGTCGGTCATGACCTCAACTACCAGTCGATCGGCGGCGCCGTGGCCATGACCGGCCCGAAGGACGGACCGCCGGCGATCCCCGGCGCGACGGCGGCGGATAGCGCCGGCGGCGGCATGCACGCTGCGATCGCCATCCTGGCAGCCATCGTCGCCCGACAGCACACCGGGCGCGGCCAGTTTCTCGACGTCGCCGCCACCGACGGCATCGTGAGCATGATGTCGGTGGCAATCGACGAGTACCTCAGCACGGGGGTCGAGCCGACCCGGGGGACAACTTTGCTTACCGGCCGGTATCCCTGGTACAACCTCTATGAGACCAAGGACGGCAAGTATCTCAGCGTGGGCGCAATCGAGTCGTGGTTTTACCGGAACCTGTGCCGTCTCATCGGCTTGGAGGACCTCATCCCCCATCAATTCGCCGACGGCGAAAAGCGCGACGAAATGTTCCGCAGATTCCGCGAGACGTTTCGCACCAAGACCCGCGACGAGTGGGTGGCGCTGCTGATGCACGCCGACACGTGTACCGCACCGGTGTATTCGATTGCGGAGCTGGCCGCCGATCCCCATCTCCGGCATCGGGGAATGATCTGCGAAGTCGAGCATCCGACGCGCGGCAAGGTGAGACAAACGGGAATGATGGTCCGAATGTCCGAGACGCCTGGAAGTATCCGCAACGTCGACCCGCAGCCGGGGCAGTTCACCGAGGCCATCATGACCAAGGTCGGCTACACGAAGCAGCGCATCCAGGAGTTGCGCGACGCCGGAGTGGTGGACTGATTTCGATGCCACACGAGAAGCGCTTGCGCACAGACGGAAAGGCGCCGAGGACAATGCCCAGCTCCCTGCGTCCGATCGAAGTCCGAGACCTCGTCTTCTCCGACAGTAGTCTTGAGTTTCGTTCACCCGCCAACCATGAAAGCTGGGATCCGGCGTGGACCGGTCCGGCGGGCAGGGAGGCGGGTCCTGCGCGGCGCCGAAGGGGCCGCGGCCACTGTTTTGGGAGCAGCCTCTGGTCGCGTGATTGCTTTGCGTCTGTGCGTCTTGGCGCGAGGATCATTCTCACCTCTGGGGCTCACTGCACCGTGCAGAGACGCTCACTGCAAAGGCCCGGGGATACCCATGGCGGGGAATGACACAGCCCACATCACGGATGAAGGGATTGCCCGGCTGCGGCAGCGGATCGCCGTTTCGGTGCCGCACCCGCGGCCGCCGCACTACCGGTGCCCGAACGCGGACGCGTTCCGTATCTTCGCCAACGCCATAGGAGACGACAACCCGCTCTGGAGCGATCCCGAGTACGCGGCGCGCACGCGCTGGGGTGGACTGATCGCGCATCCCGCCATGGTCGGCGGAGACACCCTCGTCGGCATCGACGAAGTGACCCGGCTCACCCCCGAGCAAAAGGAGCTGATGCGCGGCGACCCGCTGCGCGGCGTGCACGCGTTCTACTCCGGGAGCGCCCGCGAATGGTGGCGGCCGCTCCGCCCCGACCGCCGCGTGTATCGGCGAAACGCGCTGGTCGCCGTACTCGACAAGCAGAGCCGGTTCGCCGAACGCGCGGTGCACGAGTGGACCGCACACGTGTTTCGCGACGACCAGAACACCCTACTCGCCGCACAGTTTGCCCTGATGATCCGCACCGAGCGCGACAAGGCACAGGAACGGGGCGAGTCGAGAACGGTCGCGATCGAGCCCTACACCGACGAGCAACTCGCGGCGATCGACGCACAGTACGCGCGCGAAAAGCCGCGCGGCGCCACACCGCGCCTGTGCGAAGACGTGAATGAAGGCGACGCGGTGGGCCCGCTGGTGAAGGGACCGCTGACCGTCACCGACATCATCTGCTGGCACGTCGGAGTCGGCATGGGCCTGTACGGCGTCGGTGCGCTGCGCCTGGCGTACAAGAACCGCCAGCGCATTCCGCATTTCTACCATCGCGATGAGCTGAACATTCCCGACGTCATGCAGCGCTGCCACTGGGATCCGGCGTACGCGCGCAAGGCGGGCAACCCGACGACCTACGATTACGGCCGCATGCGCGAGACGTGGCTGATCCATCTGTGCACGGACTGGATGGGAGACGACGCGTGGCTGTGGAAGCTCGACTGCCAGTTCCGCGCCTTCAACTTCGTCGGCGACACGCACTGGATGCGCGGGCGCGTGACGCGCAGGTATCTCGCGGAGGGCGGCCGTCCCGCCGTCGATCTCGAGGTGTGGGGCGAAAACCAGCGCGGCGAGGTCACGACACCCGGCCACGCCACGATACTGCTTCCCAGCCGCCAGCACGGCGCGGTCCGGCTCCCCGATCCGCCCGGCGGCGCGACGGATCTCCAGAGCCTGCTCGAAGTCTTGGCCCGCCGCTTCGCGGCGGAGGAGCAGCGGGAAACGATTCCGCCGTTGGGCTCGCCGGTGTGAGAGCTTGCGAAGAAATCCGCTGACGGGAGGTTATGCCACCGGCGGAACGGCGGAGCAGCGCCCCCACCCGGGTGCGCGGACACAGTGAGTGGCGGCTTCGCGATCATCGACACGTCGACCACCACCGCGACGGTCAGCGACGTCCGCCTCGGCGACCCGCGCGCGATCGTGATTCGGCCGGCACCACCATCCGGTGATTGACACCACGGGCACGACCGTGCCCCCGCCGTGCGGCGCTGATCGGTCCCGGCAGAAGCAACGTCCCCAAGTGAGCATAGGCTCGTCAAAGGCCCTGCCCGTTCTCCCGATCTGCAAAGGCGGTCCGTGTCCTCGGCAACGACGCGCAGCGGGAAGCGCAGCAGCCAGCCGGACACTGCCGGCCCTCGGCTGTGGCAACGATCGGCCGTGATGGTCTATGCTGGCGTCCGAGAACCTGCACTGCGATGGTCAGCCATCTTCATCGTGATCGAGGAGACGGCAAAAACTCTGCCCCCAGCACGGCGGCGCTTGAGACCATCAGCATGGAGGGGTGCCGGCGCCGATGGACATCTCCGAGCGCATCCGCGAGGTAATCGAGATCGATCCGGCCGCGGGCGCCATCGAGTTCGAGGGCGTGTGGCACTCGTGGGGAGAGCTGTCGGCGATTGTCGACGCGATCGACCGCGAGTTGGCGCGAGCCGGCCCGGGGCCGGGCGCGGCGGTGGGCGTGATGTTGCGCAACCGGCCGGGCGTGGTGGGGGCGATGCTCGCCCTGCTCGCGACGCGACGGTGCGTGGTCAGCCTCAACCCGCATCAGGGCGATGCGAAACTTGCGGACGACGTGCGTCAGTTGCGCCTGCCGGCGATCATCGCATGCCGCGATGATTGGGATCGGCCCGACTTCGCGCGCGCCGCGGCGGAGGCGGGCAGTCTCGGCCTGGCGCTCTCCGCCCCTGAAGGAATCCCTCGGGGTGAAGCATTGCTCCGCCCCTCGAGAACGGAGCCAGCACGACAGAGCTCCACTCCTGTGGGCGGGAGCACCGCTCCCGCCCCGGTGGCGCTGGTGCGCGGGCTCGAACGGCTCGGCACCGGCCCGCACCGCGAGCCGCTTCCGGGTATCGCCGTGGAGATGCTGACCAGCGGCACCACGGGTCCGCCCAAGCGCGTCAAGCTCAGCTACGACGCGCTTGAACACTCCCTCGCCGGGGTCGCGCACTACGAGCGCGCCAAGGGTGACGGCGCGCGGCACGCGCTGCGGCAGGGCGTCGCGATCATCAGCGCCCCGCTGGTCCACGTCGGCGGGCTGTGGCGTACCCTGCTCTGCATCGCCGATGGGAGGCCGATCGCGCTGCTCGAACGATTTCGCGTCGAGCCATGGCTGGAGCTGGTCAAGCGCCACCGGCCCAAGACGGTCAGCCTGGTACCGGCGGCGGTTCGGATGGTGCTCGATGCCAACCTCGCTCGGGAGGACCTGTCGAGCATCAAGGCGGTGCTGTCGAGCACGGCGCCGCTGCCGCCGGAGACGGCCCGTGCCTTCGAGGAGCGCTACGGCATCCCCGTGCTCGTGTCGTACGGCGCCACCGAGTTCGCCGGCGGCGTGGCGGGGTGGACGATCGAGGATCATCGGAAGTGGGCGCGCGCCAAGCGCGGCAGTGTGGGGCGCGCGCATCCGGGCTGCGAGCTGCGCGTGGTCGATCCCGGCAGCGGCCGCGAGCTCCCGACCGGATCGGTGGGCCTGCTGGAGGTGAAGTCCGCACAAGCCAGCCACTCGGGCTGGGTGCGCACCACCGACCTCGCAAGCATCGACGCGGACGGTTTCGTCTGGATCGAGGGGCGCGCCGACAACGTCATCAATCGGGGCGGGTTCAAGATCGTCCCGGCCGACGTGGCGCGGGTGCTCGAACGGCACCCGTCGGTCCGCGAAGCGTCGGTCGTGGGCATACCCGACCCGCGGCTCGGCGAGGTGCCGGTTGCCGCCGTCGAGCTGCACGAGGGCGCCGCGGCGGTCGACGGCGAGCGGCTCCGCGCCTTTGCGCGCGCGCATCTCGTCGCCTACCAGGTTCCGAAGGAAGTGCGGATCGTCGACAAGCTGCCGCGGACAGCATCGATGAAGGTCAGCGAGGAAGCCGTCCGCGCGCTGTTTCGTACGGAGTGACCATGAGCTTCGCTCGCCCGAAGACGATGAAAATGCCCGTCCAAAGACCCTTCTCCCGCATTACTCGCGGGAGAGGGTGAGGGTGAGGATTCGGGGGAATTTTTGAAAGAGCCAAGGAGGGAGTTCGATGGCTGAGCGTGTAGCCGAACTCGGGGTGCAGCAGGACGGGCCGGTGCTGCGCATCCGCCTGCAGAGGCCGGAGAAGCGCAACTCGATGACGCGCGAGATGCTGGCGCAGTTGATCGCCGCGATCGAGAACGCCCCCGACCACGAGGACGTGCGCGTGATCGCGCTCAGCGGCGAGGGGGAGCATTTCTGCGCCGGGATGGATCTCGCCGCCGTCAACGCCGAGAGCGACAAGAAGCCTCGCGCCGGCGACATTCAGCGGCGCATGCCGCGCGGAGCGAACCGGCTGATCTCGGCCATGC
This sequence comes from Desulfurellales bacterium, assembly GCA_037440565.1. Taxonomy (GTDB): domain Bacteria; phylum Desulfobacterota; class Binatia; order HRBIN30; family CADEER01; genus JBBITY01. The sequence goes on along the minus strand of JBBITY010000043.1, from coordinate 6,401 downwards.
TCACCGTGCAAGTGCCGATCGTCTGCAGCGTGCGCGGCTGGGCGAGCGGGCTGGGCTGCCATCTCGCCCTCGCTTCCGACTTCACTATCGCCTCCGAGAGCGCCCGCTTCGTCGAGCCTTTCGTCAAGCGCGGGTTCACCCCCGACAGCGGCGGTACGTACCTCCTGCATCGGCTCGTCGGCCTGACCCGCGCCAAGGAGATGCTGCTCCTCGGCCGCGAGATCGACGGCCGGCGGGCAGCGGAATGGGGCCTCATCCACGCGGCTGTGCCCGACGCCGACCTCGAGCGCACCACCGAAAAGCTGGTGACCGAGCTGGCCGGGGCGGCCACCATCGCGCTCGGCCTCACCAAGTGGCTCATGCACCGGGCACTCGACGTCGATCTCGGCGATGCGCTCAGCAACGAGGCCTTCGCCCTGGAACTTGCCGCGCGCAGCAAGGATTTCAGGGAAGGGCTGGCCGCCTTCACGCAAAAGCGACCCGCCCGCTACGAGGGGCGGTGAGTCTAGCCGAAAATCCCTCCGGGGGAGCGATCCTCCCCCTCGACAATGCCGCCCCTACACCCCGCTCCACTCTTGAAGGCGGGAGCCGTGCTCCCGCCTGTAGGGGCGCACCGCCGTGCACCTTCACCGATGGCCGGTCTGAGGAGGCTCGATTCCATGCAAGGCACCTATGGTTATCATGAACATTTGATCTTTGATTTAGGGCGGCAGATCACTTACGCGAGGGGCTGAAAAGCGGAGGGGATCGATGCGTCAATCGTTGTTCGGCGTGTGCTGTATGATCATCGCAATGCTGACGGGGCCCCGATTGTGCGCCGGTGGTGACGACGAAGTCGTTCCCGGCCTGCGTGCCGGCGACGTTCTCGATCAGAGCAACTGGCACCTGGCCAAGGACCTGCTGCCACCAGAGATTCTCCGGCATTACGAGCGCGGCGAGTACCGCAACAAGATCGCGCCCCCTCCAAAGGAGCGACACCATTGGGACCCCGATTTCGAGGCGGCCACCGCGGAAAACGCCAAGTACCTGGAGGTGGACGAACGCGGTACGATCATCGACAAGCGGACCGGAAAGCAACCTCCCCACCTCTACGGCATTCCGTTCCCGCAGATTGATCCGGGCGACCCCAAGGCAGGGACGAAGGTGGCGTGGAACAATCAGATCAATTGGCGCAACACGGGAAATTCCTCGTACAACTCATACCTCGCGGTGCTCAATCCCAAGAATCTGGACCGCGAGACCCTGCAGGACGTCGCCTTCCTCTTCTACGACGCGCAAGGGCCCAGGCTCACCCCGAAAGAGAATCCGCTGAATCTCGGCATGCAGTTCATGTCGGTGGCCACGTCACCGGCGGATCTCCAAGGTACCGCGGCCGTGGCCTGGCGCTATCGCGATCCCGACAAGCGCGACTCGGTCTGGGCCTACGTGCCCGCTCTGCGCCGCGTGCGCGCGGTCAGCCCGGCGAATCGGTCGGACGGTTCGTACGGCTCCGACATTTCTCAGGACGACGGCGGGTTCTTCGACGGCAAGATCGAGGACTTCACGTGGAAGTTGGTTGGGCAGCGCGAGGCGCTGGCCATCGCCGACCCCGCAAGCTTACAGGACGGCGGCCTGCCGGAGCCGCGGGCGTGGAAGGACGGTGGCTGGATCATGCTGACCGAAGACTGGCAGCCGCCGACGGTGGGGTACCGGACGCCTGGCTGGACGGGGCTGGCATGGGCGCCGACGGACCCCGTACTGGTCAAGCGGAAGGTGTGGGTGGTCGAAGCGGTGCCTCACGACCGCTATTACCTGTACGGCAAGATCGAGCTGTGGATCGACCAGGAGTCGTGGGGGGGCGTGTACAACCGCAAGTACGCGTGGAACGGCGAGCTCTTGCAGAACTATGCGGTGACAATGGTCCGCAACCACCTGGCCGGGCCGCCCGGAGCACAGGAATGGGTGTGGTTCAGCTCCTTGGCCTACTTCTGCGTCGAAGCCGTGAAATTCAACCGGGCCAGTTGCGCGGGGCCGCGGGTGCACACAGGCACGCCCTCCGTCCGCCGCGTCCCGCTCGACCCAGCCATGTTCGACGCGGGCTCGCTGACCCGATTCGGCAAGTAGCGCTGGGGAGCCGCACCCCAACACGGGCGCGAGAGGAGCAGTCCACAATCGAGAAATGGGCGGGAGCAGTGCTCCCGCCCGCAAGACCGGAGCTGCGCTGCACCAGCACCCCTCTTGAGGGGTGGAGCATTGCTCCCCCCGAGGGATTCTTTCAGCTCTGAGCAGTGGTCGTCACGCGGGTTTTCAGCAGGCTACGGCGCACCGTCGAAGAAGCTCTGAAACCCTGAGGGCGCGTGCCGCCCGATCACGACCGTCTCGAGCGTGCCGATGCCTTGCTGATCGCCCAGGCGGGCCCGGACGATGTGGTGGACGTGGATGTTCTTGTATTCGAGGGGGTCCAACTCGTCGTGGTCGAAGTGCTCGGCGCCCGTTGCGAGCTCGCCCTTCCAGAACGCATGGCCCCATTCGGGGTGCTGGTAGCCGATACCGAACATCTGGAAGCGCGCGATGGTCTCTCCGACCACCCGCAGGGGCTCGCCCGCCGGCGGCACGAGTTCGATCTCCATCCCGCTGGCGCGGCGCGTGCCTTTGACCCAATGGATCCGATGCCGCGCCGTCTGCATCTCTTTCAGCCCGGGGTCTTCGAGGGCCGGGATCGCATCGAGATCGGCGTACGCCGGGACGATCGCGGCGCCGAGCTGCGTCGGGTGTCCGTCGCGGTCCTCGAAGGTGGCGAAGTGCGTGCAAAAGGTGTCGAAGTGCACCGGGCACCAGACCCAGTAGACGCCCGGCTCCGCGTTCAGGCGCCCCGGCGCGCCGCCCTGCGGCTCGCCGACGGGGCGCACGCCCCACGACTTGTCACGCAACCCGAAGGTCGTCGCGAGGCGGACTTCGGTGCGTTGCCCGTCGACGGCGAAGTGGCCTTCCCACATGCCGAACTGGGTGAACCGGCAGGTGTGCAGGATGACGTGGCCGTCATCGTAAAGGTAGCTGCGCGGCTCCTCGGTGGGGATGGTGCGAGCCCTGAACGTCAGGTCGCACGAGATGCCGCTGTCGTTCGGATCGAGCCGGACACGGGTGAGGCGCATAGGTCGCACGATCTCCACCGCGAGCGGGCCCACGGCCGTCTCGCCGCGCTCCTTGGGCGCGCGGCGCGAGGCGTGAAACGCGTGCTGGCGCTTGCCGATCGCCACGCTGAAGTGCGCGTCCATCACGTGGCGATTCGGGTAGAGGCCGAGCGCGGCCTCGAAGACGAACCGGCCATCCCGGTCGAAGCCGTTGAACCAGTAGCGGTCGTAAAAGTTCCGATCGCTCTGCAGCGGCTGGGCCACTGGCTCGGCGATCTGGTGGATGCAGTAGTCGTCGAAGTTCGTGATCATGACGCCTCCGTCCGGGCCGCGTCAGCGTTCACCGCGCGGCGTCCGCGCTCGGCCCCGGCGCGACCTTCTCCGCCAAACGCGCGGAATGCTCGTCGATGGTGCCGAACGACGATTCGAGCACCCACGTCCGTTTCAAATAGTAGTGAGCGGGAATCTCCCACGTGTATCCCATGCCGCCGTGAATCTGGACGCACGCGCGGGAGTTCTTCATGGCCGCCTCGCTCGCCACGAGCTTGGCCGCCGACGCGGCACGCTCGGCGTCGCCGACCTCCGGCTGGTCGAGTGTAGCCGCGGCGGCGTACACGCCTGCGCGCGCCAGCTCCTGGCGGGCGAACATGTCGGCCATCATGTGCTTGAGCGCCTGAAACGAGCCGATCACGCGCCCGAACTGCTCGCGGATCTTCGCGTAGTCGACGGCGAGCTCCAGCGTCGCTTCGGCAATGCCGAGCAACTGCCCCGCTACCAGCGTCGTGCCCGCAAGCCGCAGCTGTTGCGCCGCGTCGGCATCCCCGATGCGCTCACCCTGCGGCAGCCGTTCCGCGTGGTGCACCGGCGTCAGCGGATCGAGCGGCGTCCGCACTGGCCGAACCTCCAGGCGCTTGGGATCGAGGCGCTCGACGCCGTCCCGCTTCAAGAGCAGCAACACGTCGAGCGCCTCCCAGTGCTCGATCATGTACGGCTCCGGCGCTGCGCCGGTGAGATCGAGCGCCCCCACAACCACCGCACCGCTACCGGCGCCGTCCACGAACTCCGCCGCGAGGTGACTCCACACCAGCGGCCCCGGGGCCAAGCAGCGGCCCAGCTCTTCGAAGACCAACACAGCCTCGGCCATGCCCAGCCCCGATCCACCCCGCGCCTCCGGCAGGCGCAGGCCGAAGACGCCCAGTTCGGCCAGCTCCGTCCACAGCGCTCGGTCGAAGCGCCCCTGAGAGGCCAGCTCGTGCAGCAGGGCGACGGTCACCCGCGTGCTGCAGAACGATCGCACGGCATTGCGCAGCTCCTGCTGCGCTTCGGTCACGCGGAAATCCATGTGCACGGATTTTCTGAGAGCCTGTGAGCAAATCCCTCGGGACGGAGCAATGCTCCACGCCTCAAGAGTGGTGCCGACGCAACGCAGTTCCGGTCTCGCGCGCGGGAGCAGTGCTCCCGCCCTTCCGCTGGTGTGATCATCCGTCCCCGCGGGGATTTCTTCACGAGCTGTGAGACCAGAAGTCGGACCGCCGTCCGTTCAATTCGTTGTAAGCACTCCCTCATCAGAGCCCTTCGTGCTCTCGGTGATGCAATCTTTTTTCGGCTTGGCGTTGCCCCGTTCTCCCCTACCGCTCCCTGGGCAGGCCCAGAATCCGCTCGGCGATGATATTGCGTTGGATTTGCGAGGTGCCCGCCGCGATCGTGAGGCTCAGCGACTTGAGCGCCGCGGCGAGGAACCGCTTGCTGGGCAACGCACCGACGTCGTCGCGGCTCAGTCCCGCGCGCCCGAGTACGCGGATGGCCAGGTCTCCCAACTGCTGATCCAGTTCGCTGTACAAGAGCTTGACTGCGACGCCACCGATGCCGGGGATGCCCGTCTTGCTGACCTCCGAGACACCCATCTTGACCATCGCCCAGAGCGCGTCGAGCTGCGCCTGCAGATGCCCGATCTCCTTGCGCAACGCGGCGTCGTCCCAGGCGCGGGCGTCGTAGCGCGTCACCCGTTGCGCCACCCGGGCGATGTCGGCCAGATACTCCTGCTGCGAGTAGATGGCCCCGGCAAAGGCCGTGCCGCGCTCGAACCGCAACGTGACGTTGGTGACCCGCCAGCCGTCGTTTTCCGCGCCGACGCGGTTCTCGACCGGGACGCGGACATCCTCGAGAAACAGCTCGTTGAACTCCCCCTCGCCGAGCAGCGTCCGCAACGGCCGAATCTCGATCCCGGGGAGGTTCATCGGCAGGATCAGCCAGGTGATGCCCTTGTGCTTCGGCGCGGCGGGATCAGTGCGCACCAGCAGCTCGCAGTAATCGGCCACCTGGGCATACGTGGTCCAGATCTTGTGCCCGCTGACGACGTAGTGATCGCCGTCGCGCACGGCGCGCGTCTGCAGGCTGGCCAGATCGGAGCCGGCTCCCGGCTCTGAAAAACCCTGGCACCACACCTCCTCACCCTTCAGGATGCGCGGAATGTGGCGCGCCTTCTGCTCCGGGGTTCCCTCGGCAATCAGCGTGGGCCCGCCGTGTTTGATGGCGACGAAGTTGACTCCCACGTACGGCGCGCGGGCGCGGCCGATCTCCTCGTAGTAGACGAGTTGCTCCGTCGGCGACGCATCTCGGCCCCCGTACTCCTTGGGCCAGTCGATGCACGCGTACCCGGCTTCGTAAAGCTTGCGCTGCCAGCCGGTATCGTAGGCGCGGCGAGCGGGCCAGTCGTGCGGCGGCGGCGGGTCGCCGTAGGCGGGAACGGCCTCCTGTAGCCAGCTCCGGAACTCTCTTCTGAACTTCTCGTCCGCCTCGGAATAGCGTAGGTCCACGAGCATCTCCCGCGGCGCCGGATTCTGGCGAAGCGGGAGCGCAACTGCAAGCCCGCCCAGATCCCCGTCCTCCCCACCTGATGCGGGGCTGCGCCCCTGCGCCCCGCCGAGGGGAAAATTATCCGGGCCTGGTTTTCCCCTCGCGCTCCTCTTTCCAGGCCTGACTCGGCCGGAATAGGTCGCGGCGGCACAGCCCGGCCCCAACGTGTGGCCGTTGGTGTAGAAGGATCAGCATCGCTCGCGCCCGCCGCGTGCCCGACGGTACCGACGGCCTGGTACGGGTTCATTCCTGCGAACAGCGTCGGTGGCGTCCGCGTCACGGCGCGTGCGCCGGCCTTCGCAAGGTTGCGACCCTCCATCTTGATGTCCTCGATCCACCCACTGCCGCTCGCCTCGAAGCAGCGAACCAGGCCAGATGCTCGCGTCGGCGCGCGCCGGTTTTGAGCGCGCGGCCGCTCAACCCCTCCTGCCTGCG
>JBBITY010000042.1:0-15120 GCA_037440565.1 Desulfurellales bacterium | reverse complement strand
ACGTGCAGGAGTTCGCCGACGAGATGCTGCACAAGCAGACGCAGCTCATCGGCGAGGTCGTCGATCAGTCCCAGGCGGTCATCGACACGATGAAAGCGGTCGACGCGCGCATCACGGCCGCCCGCACCGCGTGGCAGCAGCACCCAACACCGGAGACCGAGGCGGCACTGGCCGAGGCGGTGACGCAGGGCGCGGCGCAGGGGCGAGAGGCCGCCGAGCATATGGCCGCCATCCAGACCAAGGCGCGGGGCATCGTCGCCGAACTCCGCAAGGGCATCGGCGACCAGAAACGCAACGCCCAGACCTTTGTCCAGACGGCTCAGGACCTTGCCCAACGCTACGACGCCGAGTTCCGCAAGGTCGAGGCCGCTGCCCTCGAAGCGCGCAACGCGCTGGAAGCAAACGGCCAGCTCCAGAACGGTGACGTTTCACCCGAGCTGGCCGAACGCCTCGAACGCCTGCGCGTCGAGTATCAGGAGGCCGCCGATCTGGCCCAGCTCTACGAGAGTACGGCGGCAACGATCGCCGAGTTTGTCGCCGTGTTCGATGAGGCCGATCGCGACTTCGCGGAGCTGGATCGCTTTGCAGAAGTCACGGCGAGTGAGTTCTCCTCGGCTGGCCGTGTGCTGCAGCACGTCGGACACGCCCAGGCGCTCAACGTCCAGGTCCGCATGGCGGCGGACGCGCTGCAGCACGGCCGCGAGCTGCGCGCTCGGTTCCTGGCCATGGCTCAAGAGGGACGCCGCCTGCGCGAGGAGCAACGCCGCGTCGTCGACGCCGTCCGCCAGCAGGTACGGCCGGCCCGGCCCGGCGAGCCAAGGCCGGATTCACCGCGCCGGATCGAGGTCGTCGACTGGCTGCGAAAACTGCCCACCGATACGCGAGTCGCCCGGTCTGCGGGAGAAGGCCAATGACGTTGATCTTGAAGTACCTCGCCGCGGTTGTCGTGGCCGCGCTGATCGGGACGACCGCGGCGTTGGTGCTCACGCGGGCGCCGGGGCCGAGGGAAGCGGTTGTGAGGCCGGCAGACCCTGGCGTGGCCGCCTCGCCGGCCGATGAGAACGCGCAACGCATCGTCGCGATCCTGCGCGGGCTCACGGCTGCCGAAGAGCAACTGCAGGCGCTGCGCCAAGACCTGAATGCGGCGCGCGACAAAGCACCGGAAGAGAACGGGAGGAAAAGATGAGAACAGCGTTGGTTCACTGGGCAATCGTTGTGGCGTTCGCGACGCCTGTGGTCGCACAGACGGTCACCGGCAAGGGTGAACAGGAACTCGCCGAAGTCGTCAAGGCTCTGGACGCCGCCAGCGACGCCGAGCCCGAGCTGGTGCCGTCGCCACCACAGACCGGCACAACACCCGCAGCAAGCGAGCAAGTTCCCAATCTTCGAGACCGCTGGGGAACTGCCCTGGTGGCGGCCCAGCGTGCGGCTACCGGCCTGGACATCGAGCGCGACATCAAGGTGATGACCGCGCGGGTGGCCGCCACGACTGCCGATATCCGCAAGAGAGTGAGCGCGCTACCGCAAACCCGAAAGCCCACAAGCGGGGATGTCAAGCCTGCGGGCGGGAACGCTGTGGTCGCGCCGGTTCCTGTGAAAGGAGAAGAAGCCCGCCTCGCCGTTGCCCCCTTGCCGAGCGGCTCCGGCACGACGGCAAAGGTCGATGTCGCGATTGAATCCGACCTGGACGAATCGCGTGACGCCGCGCCTGAAGGTCTGCAAGAAGAAGTGTTGCTGCCGGATGCAACCGAAGCGCGAAACGTTCCACCCGAGGCTGGAGATGCCGGAAGGAGGTCGGCCGAGCCTACAGCCGAGACTGCTCATCCTGCCGGCGACACGCCCTCCGCAACGGGACTCGGCACAGGCTTTGAGACGGGGCCGGAATCCTTTGAAACGCTTCGCTCCTCGGGAGGCTCCGCAGAGCGAATGGAAAGGCCTTTGGGTACCGAGAGCCACGACGTTCGGGCCGAGCAGACGGAGACGGCTTCCCTGCGCAACCAAGTGGCGCGGTTGCGACAGGCGATCGCCTTGCTGTGTAGCTCCCAGGATCTGGCCCCACGGGCCGCACGGCCAAGCGCCGCTCCGGAGGTGAGATGATGCTGCTCCTCCATATTCCGTTGCCCAACCTGACCTTCTACGCCGCGATCACCGTGATGATCGTCTGGGCACTGCTGCACGCCTCAGAAGCGCGGCAGCGCGAACGTGAGCTTCGCAGCGCCACTGAAACGCTTGAGGGTCGGATCGAAGGTCTGCTGTCCCTGGCGGGACGCAACGATCAGGGCCCGCTGTCGGCGACCACGCTCCGTTCGCAGGTGCAGGACTTGATCGGCACGCACCCATCTGCCGAAGCCTTGGGCTGCGTTCTTGCCGAGCCCGACGTTGCACGCGACGAGCTTGCCGTTCAAAGCTGGATTGCCGGCGCTGTTCACCGGCGCCTTGGCCGGCTGCGCTCGGCGGTCGAGCTGAACCGCACGACGGCGCCAACCGTGGGCATCATGGGTACGGTCACCGGCATGGCGATCGCGATCTCGGCGTACGGGGCCAACCCCGATCAGGGGCAACTGCTGATTGCGATCGGTCTGTCCTTGGTCAAGACGTTGATGGCCGGCTTCGTTACCATCATCGAGGGTCGCACGATCGAGCGCCGGCTCGATCCGCTCCAGCTCGAGCTTGTGCTCCATTCGCAAACAGTCGTTGCCCGCGCCCGGACGTACCTTGCGGGAACAGTCGCTCGCCAAGTTCCAGTCGCGTTGTCTCGTCCGCGCACTCCGCCGCAACCCCAGCGGCCAGCAATCGAGACGGAGGCTGCCGCGCCGGTTTCCGGCTGGTAGCACTGCGGAGGAAATGATGAACCTCGCGAAGGTGCAACGCGGAACAGCCCGCGCCGATGCGTCCGGAATTCAGAGCACCGACATGCTCTTGAACCTGACATTCGTCCTGCTCTTCCTCGTCGGCGGACACAGCCTGCTTGCACCCGCCGGCACAGCGGCGCGTCAGGAAGACTCCGTTGCAGGTCAAGCCATCGAGATCTTCATCGAAGATGACGGCAGCCTGCACTTCGGCTCCCTGACCTCGCCGCATCTGCGGGTGGCAGAGGTGGAGGCCAGGGCGCACGCGGCGCTGGCTGCGGCTGCATCACCGCGTGCACTCCCCGTCGTCGTGCACCACACGGCCGTAACGCCCGCTGGCCAGGTACACGCGGTTCTCCGAGCGGTCCAGTCCATTCCCGGCGTGCGGCCGTCGCTGGCGCTCAGCCGCTACACGGCGCTGCCGTGTCGAAGAAGGGAGGGTCGTCAATGATGCGACGCGCATGGCACCTTCTGAAGGCGCTGGCTGTGGTCGGGGCAATGGTTTGCGTCTTCCTCGGCGTGCAGCTCGCCGCCGACCGGCAGTGGCTGCCCGGCTGGCAGACGATCCTCACCAGACCCGTGGGCGAGCTGATCGCGTACGGGCCCAGCCGTGACAACGGACCCGTGCCGGCGGAGGTCGTCACCACCGAGATCGTTCCAGCCCCGCAGCTCACGGGCGAGCCGCTGCGCGTTGCTGGTCGCCCCGCCGGCGCATCTGACGGAGGAGAGGCAGGAAGCACCGCTGACCCTGCCCGTTCCCGCGATACCGCAGTGCGCCACGAGGCACAAGCTGTGGTCACTCGGCCCGATCCCCAGTTGGCCGCAACTCGCGATGAACCGCGGCTGAACCCGCCGAAGACGGCGCGCAAGGGCGAGACGGCCGAATCCCTATCGAGCCACGCAGGCCTCAGCACCGTAGAAGCGGGCAAGCAGCTCGCTGACCTTCTCGCTACCGGCGGCGATCTGGTGCGCGCCGGCGTCAGGCTCCCGCGCTTGATTGCCGACTGGAGTCTAGAAGACATCGAAGCACTCGCCCGCAGAGGCGAAGGCCTGCTCGTGGCTGAGGGGCAGGGCCGGCTCTATCGCGTCGCGCTCGATGGCCGTCCGTTGTTGAACGCGCAGGACTTCACGGTCCTCACGCCGGAAGCGCGCAAGCGCATATCGAACCGCGGCGTTTGTCTGAACTGTGACGGCACCGCGACGGCGCCGTCGCCCTTCATCCAGCTCGAGCAGGAGTTCCTCCGCCAGGTCGGTGCCACCTGGAGCGGACATCAGCCCCGGATCACGTTCTTCCCGTCCAGCGCCTTCGACAGCTACCTCGCCAGCAAGCAACTGGGAGCGATCGCGAGCGCCGGCATCGATCTGTCCGAGCAGCGGAGCATCACCACCGTCGGGGCGATCGTCCTGACTCTCCAGGGAGCAAGGTACCTGATCCGCGAGATTCGTCTGGGCGACAGCGTCTTTCCCTGGGACGATCCCGAAGCGGTGATGGTCACGTTCATGAGGAGGGCAGAGCGATGAGCATGGGCGCACGTTTTCGGGCCATCCGGGCACGTAGCTTCATCTCCTGGCTGATGGTCGCCTTTGCGGTTGTGAAGGTTCTGCTCCTCTTCTATTTCCTCGCCGGTGACCCGCGCTACGCGGTCGGCCGAGTGGCAGCGTTCACGCCACTGCGCGGAGGCAACGCGGCATTGGTTCGACTCGAGGCACCCATGCTCGGTGACCGGCTCGTTCTGCTGCCCGCGGCGCCGCGTGAGCGGCCTGTCTCCGGGCGCTGGTTGCTGGCGCACGGGGAGCCGGTGAAGGTCCGCCGCTGGCAGGTGCTCGACGCACACGACGTGCGCCTGCTGCCCGCCGTTCCGGCGCTGTACGCCTCCGCTCAGGGGTGGTGGTCGTCGCTCCCCGAGCTGCTCGAGGAGCATCGCGCCGTCGCTCTTCTTCTCGGGGCGACGATCCTGCTCCTCGGCTTCGTGTTCATGCGACTCGCCGCCGGTATCGCCCTCGGCTGTGTCATCGCTTTCATCGCCTGGCACGCTGCCGTGTACGCCTCGTTCCAGGGGTGGATCGAGCTGTCCGACGACTTGCTGTGGGGTGTTGTGCTCCTCAGCTTCCTGATCGGGGCGGTCGCCGGCTATCGCGGCGCCAACCTCGTTGCGTACTTGGCCCAACGGCTGGCGGTGATCTTGATTCTGATCGCGACATTGGACGACGTCGCGTCCTACTTTGGTTGGCCGGTGGATTCGACGCGCATCGTCGGCATCCTCGGGACAATCATTTCGCCGGCCGTCGGGCTGTGGATGATCGCCTCGTACTTGCTCGCGCTTGGCTTGAAGGCGCAAGGTGCAGGCATCAGCCTCGTGCTTGGGGCTACGGCGATCGCGATTCATGTTCTGACGCGTGGATCGTGGATTCCGGGGTGGTCGATCTATCGCCGCTGGCGCCGGGGGCGGCGGCGCGTGCGTGTCCGAGGCCCGGAGATTCCTCTGGGCGAACTCGTCGGTGATTGAGGAGGTATGCTGTGAAGCATGAGCCGAAGCCGATCGACAGCCTTGTGGGTCTGCCGGAGCACGTGATCTCATGGCTGCGCCAACATAGGGTGGCCACGTGTGATCAGGCGCTCGCCCTGGTCCTCCAGCTTCTGGAAGCCGGCTCCGATCGCGCGCTACCGGCAGGGCTGACGGCGGACGACCTCTCGCTGTTGCGTGACCGGCTGGAGCAGGAGCTGCCCGCGGCGATCCGCGGGCGCCTTGAGGAGGCGCAACATACGCGTTGGACCGATGAGCGCCCTCTCGGGGTGTTGCCGCCGAGCACGCCGGGGCGGAGCAGGGGCAGCGGTGAAGACGCACGCCCAACGCAACGCGGCCACGCGGGGGCACGAAGAGGCCCGCGGGGCGGGCGGCGGGGGGGGAGATCTTGATGGCCGCTCGTCTTCACCGTGGGGTAATCGGGGCTCGCATCGAGGAAGTCGACCTCGACAGCGAGGCGGTCCGAAAGCTGCGTGCTCACGGCATCGTATCCTGCGCTCAGCTTCACGACCTTCTCGATCGCCGGTGGAGTGACGCGCAGACGCGACAGGTGTTCGGCGTCGATCTGCACGAGGCGCGCGCACGAGCGGGGCGATCGGCCGTGCGCCGGCTTCCGGGCGCGCTGACGAGGAAGCTCGCTCGCCATACCTTCCCGCTCCCTGCCATGACCGGCATCTGCGGGCCGGTTAGCGACAACCCCCTACTCAAGCTGCGGCGTGAGCAACGGAAGAACGAGCGCAAGAGAATCTTGGCCCGACTGGAGCGGCTGCGGGACCACCTACCCACGAAGATGCTGCTCACCGACTGGATGACGCCCGTCGGTGATCAAGGCCGGCTGGGTTCCTGCGTCGGCTGGGGTTCGACGGCCAATCGAGAGTTGCTCGCGGAGGGTCAGCTGGCACCGCTGTTTGCATATGCCATGGCGAAACACCTCGATGGCCGTCCCGATCTCGAAGGCTCCTGGCAACACTTCGCGTTTCTCGGCTTCACGCGATTCGGCCACCTGCGCGAAAGCGATTATCCGTACACCGATCGGCCCGAAGAGCTACCTGTCGATCCGTACCTCAGCGCGGCGGAGGAGTTCCGTGCCGACGGCTTCGCCGATGTCTTGCTGGACCCGGACGACATGCAGCTGCAACCGGTGCTCATCAAAGCGATTCTTTCAGGCCGGCTGAACGGCGACCTGGGCCCGCAACCGGTGAGCACCTCGCTGGCAATCTACGAGTCCTGGGAGGCAGCGACCACGGCGCTCTACGGGCTCGTTACCATTCCCTTCGAAGGGGAACGGTTGCTTGGCGGCCATGCCCTCTGCATCGCCGGGTACATCGACGGCAACGATCCCGACGGGTTGTACGGAATCGACTACTTCGTGGTGAAGAACTCCTGGAGTACCCGCTGGGCGCCCGAGAACCCGCTCGGCTTGCCGGGCTACGCGCTGATACCCGCGGCATACTTTGCCGATCCCAGCCTGCACTGGGAGGCAATGGTGTGTCTCGCGGAGCCATCGCCGGTGCGATCGGCCGGCCGGCTCGATCTGCTGCGCGCCGCCTGGGACGTCGATACCCTCGCGCCGCCGCAGAGCGTCGCCGCTTTCTGAAACCGGCGAAGGAGGAACCGCACAAATGAAACCCGAACGCCTGGCGCTGTTGCTGGTCATCGCGGCGACCGGATGCATGGTCGCTGCGCTCTGGCTTCCGCTCCTGCATTCAAGCCTGGCGGTTGAACTCCCAAGCTGGGTGCCGGAAGGATTTCGCAGCCGGCTCCAAGAGTGGCTCGTGGAAACCGCCCGGCTACCGATCGGCGACTACTCACTCTGGCGACTCGTTCGCCACCTCTTTGCACACGGTGAGTACATCGTTGGCTCGGTCGTTGTCCTCTTTGCGGTGATTCTCCCGCTCGCGGACCTTGCGCTGTGCGCGCTTCTAGCCTTGAGGCGCACGGCTGTATCGGGGCCGTTCCAAGAGCGATTGCTCCGCGTGCTTGGCTCGGCGCCGAAATGGTCGATGGGTAACGTCTTCATCGTGAGCCTGCTGATCGTCTTCGCGATCGCGCCGGGTTTTCGCCTGTCGCTTGAAGTGCGGTCGGGTTTGTACTGGTACGTTGCTGCGGTCCTTCTCTCGTTGGTCGTCGCCGAAGTGATCAGGCGGAACGCGGGTGACGCTTGTCAGTGCGCGTCGGGATGGGATCATGACTGACGTCCCACTCTGAGTGTCTCGCTGTGAAGCTGCACGAGGCGGAGGACGACATCGCGGTGGTGTCGGCCGTCGCAGCGGACCAGCACCTTGCGGAGCTGATCGCGCGCAGCCGGCGGCATCCGACGCCGATATTCTTGCTCAGCACCGCGCGCGTCAGGGAGAACTATCGCCGCTTCACGGCGGGCCTGCCGGGGTGCCGGGTGTTCTATGCGCTCAAAGCAAACTCGCATCCGGTGGTACTGGCGGCGCTGCGTGACGACGGCTCGCACTTCGACGCCGCGTCGCTGTTTGAGGTCCGGCTACTGCTCGAAATCGGCGTGCCGCCAGAGCGCATCGCGTTCACCACACCGGTAAAGCCGATCGGAGAGATTCGGCGCGCTGCCGTCCTTGGCGTTCGTGACTTCGTCGCTGACAATCCGGTGGAGATCGACAAACTGGCGGAGGCGGCCCCGGGCTGCAACGTGTTGATCCGCATTCAGGCAGCGAATACCGGCAGCCAGTGGCCGCTCTCGCGCCGTTTCGGGGCGCAGGCGCGGGAGGCGGTGGCGCTGCTTCGCAGCCACGGCTTCGAGGCGGTCCGGCTCGAGGGCGCTGCTTCGCCGGGTTGCGCGTTGCAAACTCATCCCCGCCGGCATCCAGTTTCACGTGGGGTCGCAGTGTACGGAGGTCCGCAACTGGGTCACGGCGATTCAGGACTCGGCCGCGGTCATGGCCGACTTCCAACGGAGGAGCGGGCAGCAGTTGGAGGTGCTCGACATCGGCGGAGGTTTTCCGGTGCGCTATCGGGATCCGATTCCAACTCTCGATACCATCTTCGCCGGCATTCGCCGTGAGTTGGACCAGGTGTTTGGAAGCGGTCGGCCGGAACTCTGGGTCGAGCCAGGGCGTGCAATTGTCGCGGATGCGGGCATCGCGGTCACGTCAGTCATCGGCACCGCGCGGCGCGGGCGGCGCGAGTGGGCCTTTTGCGACCTCGGGGCGTTCAATGGCCTCTTGGAGCTCATCGAGCCGAGCAGCCGAGGCTTCGAGTACGAGGTCCTCGCGGATCGAGAAGATAACGCTCGCCGGCGCCGGTACGCTTTGGCCGGACCATCGTGCGACGGCGACGACGTCCTTGCCAGGTCCGTCCAGTTGCCCGAGCTGCGGGAGGGCGCCTCTGCTTTCTGAAGGTCGGGGCCTACAGCTTCGTTTACGCATCGCCGTTCTGCGGCAACGCACGGCCAGCCATCCATGTGGTTGAAGAGGTGGGATGATTTGAGGGCAACTCCATGAAGACGCCCGAATCAATGGATCCCAACGCTGTCGCCGAAGACCGCACAGCGGCAACTGAGGGAGCGCTCCGACCCCGGTTGCGAGTGGTCCGGGGCGGGATCGAACGGCCGAAACCGGCCGAGCTTCGCGAACCGCGCCCGGTGACGCTGGGGGTTGAGACCGACCGCGCGGCGCGGCCGGTCCGGCTCGACGCGGCCGCGCGGGTCCGCCATGTCTACGCGACTGGGAAGCCGGGTGCCGGGAAATCCACCCTGTTGCTCAACCTGGTGCTGCACGACCTGGCCGCCAACACGGGCTGCTGCCTCCTCGATCCCCACGGAGGCTTGATCGATCCGATCCTCGCGGCCTGCCGCCCCGAGGCCGAGGCACTCGATCGTATCGTGATCGCCGACGCAGCGGACGCTGACTCCCCAGTCGGGATCGACCTCCTCAACGCCCGTACCGAGTACGAGCAGGACATGGTGGTGCAGTTCTTTCTGGGCCTGTTCGCGCGGATGTATCTGGCTGAGCACCAGGGGCCCATCCTCTCCCAGGCGGTCCGCAACGGCTTGCTCTTGCTCATGGGGGCCCGGCGCACGCTCGCCGAGTTCCCGCTCATTTTCTCGCACCCGGCGTATCTCAAACGCCTCTTGGCCGACTGCCGCGACCCATTCGTGAAACGCTACTTTGAGCGGATCTGGAACAAGACCACTGACTTCCACAAGAGCGAGTCGCTGGCCTATTTCACCAGCAAGTTTTCGCCCTTCTTTGAGGACCGCCTGATGCGGAACATCCTCGCGGTGGCGGCCTCGACTTCGATACGGCGATGGCGGCAGGCCAGGTGGTGCTCGTGAACCTGGCGCGCGGTCGCATCGGCGATGCGAACGCCCGCTTGCTCGGTCAGATCCTCTTGCATCTGATTCGGCGCAGTGCGATGCGGCGCGACCCGGCCGCAACGCCGCCGTTGTTCAACGTCTATGTCGATGAAGCCCACGAGTTCGCCGGCGGGGAGCTGCGCGAGCTGGTGACTGCGATGCGGAAGTTTAGCGTCGGCGTCACATTGGCGAATCAATCCATCGAGGACTTCCACCCCCGCGTGCGCGACACGATTCTCGGCTCGGTGGGGACTTTCGTGATTCTGCGACAAGGGCCAGGAACCGACGCGAATCTCGAGGCGCTCACCCAACCGCGCTTCGACCGGTCCGACTTGATGCGGTTGCCGGACTTCACGGCCATCGTCTGCACGAGCCCAGGCGAACGCTTCGTCGCACCGCAGCGGGTTCGCCTGGCTCTACCGCCCCGGAGCACCGACGCCGCCCAGGCCGGCGCCATCCGCCGCGCCTCGGCCGCCCGCTACGGCCGGCCGCGGGCCGAGGTGGAGGCAGAGTTGCTGCGGGTGGTGGATGGGGAGGGGAACGCGTTCGACGCTGCTGAGCGCGAAGGAGGCTCGTAAATGGATCTCGCCTCAGTTCGTACCACTGGTCCGGGGCAAGCGTCAGCGCAAAGCGAGTTGAGCGCTGAAGCGAAGGCAGCCAGAGCCGCGGTGACCCTTACGCGACTTCGTGGTAACCACGCGTGAGCGATGCCCGCCTATCGCTTCATCAAGAAACCCTCCGGCTTCTGTGTCGAGCGGCTCCCCGATGACCGGCTGACGGTGGAGCTGGAGCCGTGGGCGCTGTGGGTGAGGCGCGAGCGCCATCCGGGCGAGCGGTGCAGCTTTTATGAGGGCGACCGGCTCGCGCTCCTCATCGCCAAGCGATTGCTCGGCGAAGACGACGCGCCGGCGAGCCCGCCTCCGCCGTCCAGCCCCTACCCGTATCGCCCATTGCCCCAGGCCGTTCGGGAGGCCAGGGCCATCGCCACCGAGGTGAGTCTGCACCGGCTTCGCTTGGTCGCGCAGGTCGACCCGGCCGTGCACCAGGTGCAGTTGCTCGCGCTGCGCACGGCCGGTCGCATCCCCTCGTTGGCGCAAGAGGCGGCGCTCTATCGCGAGCCGTACATCCTGAAGGATATTCTGACCTATCGGGCTGCTGCCATCGCCTTCGCCTGTCTCCAGTCCGAGCTGTGGCGCCCGGTGGCCCGCGGGCACGAGGGAACAGAGCACCCAGGCGGGAGGCACGGAAGCGGTGGCTGCTTGGCGCAGCCAGCGACCGAGGATCCTTCCTGCAACGGAATTGGCGAGGAATGCGGGCCTCC
The DNA here is from genome assembly GCA_037440565.1 of Desulfurellales bacterium. Taxonomy (GTDB): domain Bacteria; phylum Desulfobacterota; class Binatia; order HRBIN30; family CADEER01; genus JBBITY01. Next base: position 4,104 of record JBBITY010000042.1, on the reverse strand, counting down.
GGTCGCGGAGCTCCTCGACGCGATGGCGCACTGGCGCGGACTCTTTTCGCCCGATGGGAAACCGTACCGCAGCTTGAATCGCACGCTGATGAACCTCCCGCCCGAGGTGCCGCCCGAGCTCGTCTGCTGCCTCAACCGGATCAAGCTGGAGCGGCCGGTGGTGAACTGGTTGGAGTTCACCGCGCTGATGCTTGGCGTCAGTACGTTGGGCGCGGCACCTTCGGACGCCGGTCTCAGCCGGCTCCACATCTTTCAGCACGCGACCGCTGCGGAGATCGCCCATGCGATGGCACGCATCGGCAGCGAGACCAATCGCGAACTGCACCCCCGGCGGCTGGAGGATCTCCGCTTCGTCGTCCGGTTCCTTTGCGATTACCCGGAGCCCTACCACGGCACGCTGGCCGGCCTGGCACAGCGGGCGATCCGCTGGCACCGCCAGGTGCACGAACGGCAGCGGCTCGAACAGCTCGTCCGCAGCCTGGGCGGGCCCGATCGGCCGACCGCGCGGCCGCCGATTCCGCTGCCGACGGTGCCGGGCATCACCTTCTTGGCCACCGTCGGCGAGGTCGCCGAGGAAGGCGCGCGCATGAAGCACTGCATCGCCACGCGCGCCCCGGATGCGATCAAGGGAAGGTGCTTCCTCTTCCACGTTGACTACCGGGGCGAGCGCGCCTCCGTGGAGGTGTCCGCGGACGGCAACATCGCGGATGCCGAAGGGCCGCGCAACACGGCGAACGCGGCCGTCTGGTGGGGGCCACGCACCTCCGAGCATGGGGCGCAGGCCTTCGCCCTCGCAAAGCCATGGAACGGTCTCAGATCATCCAAGAGCCCCGCCGCGGCGCCGCCGCCAATCCGAATCAGCTCGCGCTTCCGTTCTAGCGGAAAGGGCGGAAGCACTGCTCCCGCCCTCAAGACTGGAGCCGCGTTGCGCAGGCGCCGCTCTTGCGATTAGTGTGTGCCGTTTCTCCACAGTGTGCGGGTCTGCGCTAAGTATATTGCAGAACAAGCGTAACCGAGCTATGAGCATAGCCGGGATTGCGCTGGGTTATGCGTCAGTTTGTTCCCATCTGCTTCCGCCGGAGCAGAGCAGACGGTCGGCACGTTTGCAACAGACTCGCTGTCGGACACAAGACACTCAGCATGACCGACCGGTACGTCTCGCACCACGTCGACGCGCTGCGGGCGGCGGCGGACGTGGTCACCACGCATATTGCGGCGGTACTGATGGCGCCCGCTGGCCCGCCGGCGCAAGGCGTTCCGTTGCGGACCGCGCGGAACGGTTGAACCGACCGGCCTACTTGATCTATTATCAAGCAGCCTGGGCTTTGGGGCGGCGGTGCGAGGCGGGCGGGGACGGGTGGGCAACGGGGTGGCACTGGCCGACCGGCCGCTGAGCCCCAAACGGGCGATGGAGCGGATTCGGGCGCTCTGGAGGGACGGCAACGTTGAATGGTGGTCATACGCGGAACGGCGGCTCTCCGAGCGGAAGCTGGACATGCTCGACGTGGAACACCTGATCCGGTACGGGCGGGTGACCGAGCACAGCCACCCCGGGAGGTTGTGGCGGTATAAGGTCGAAGGCAGGGCGGTGGACGGCGAGCGGATTGCCTGTGTGGTGGAAATCAACGGCAATCTGATCATCGTCACCGTGATCGCGTGACGGGCACCGGGTGACGAGATGCAATGCGAAGTCTGCAAGGTGGAAATGGCCGAGCGGCAAGCGACCCCGCAACGTCCCTACCGGTACCGGTTGAGTGGGCTGAGCTCCGTGGCGCTGGCCGGCATTGTGGTCCGGCACTGCCCGCAGTGCCGCGCCGAGCAACCCGTCATCCCGCGCATCGCCGAACTCCACCGCGCCATCGCCCTTGACCTGGTGCGCAAGCCCGGACTCTTGGAGGGGGAAGAGGTCCGGTTTCTCAGGAAGTGGGCCGGCTTTCCCGCCCGGAAGTTTGCCGCGCTGCTCGGCGTGAGTCCCGAGCACTTGTCCCGGATTGAGAACGGGCAGACCGCGAGCTTCGGGGCACCGACCGACCGGCTGGCACGGGCCGCGGCGGTGGCTGGGAGGGACATCGAAGCTGCGCGCGACATCCTCTTGCGCGTCACGGATATGATCGATCGGAAGCGACGCCGGGTAGCGAAGCCGCTGGTGTTTCGGCTCGAACGGAACCGCTGGAAGGCAGCGGCGTAACGAAGCGCTACGCCGTCGTCATCGAAAAAGCGGAGTCCAACTTTGCCGCCTACGTGCCCGACCTGCCCGGTTGTGTGGCCGTGGGAGACACCGTGGAAGAAGTGGAGCAGCTCACCCGGGGAGCCATCGAACTTCACATTGCCGGGACGGCTTGCCGGTACCGGAACCGCAGACGCGCTGTGGGTACATCGAGGCGCGCGTGGCGTGAGAGCTTCCCGTGCTTGCCGCGTAAGCCCCTGGTTTTCTTAGTGGCCTCGGGGAGAGTCGAACTCCCACGCCCTTGCGGGCAACAGATTTTGAGTCTGCCGTGTCTGCCAGTTCCACCACGAGGCCGGCGCCAGAAGGCTGTTGGTTGTTCGGTTGTTCGCTGTTCGGGGTTGGCTCCTTCACTGCCGGGGCGCGCCCGGTTCAGGTTTCAAGAAGGTCTTGGACGGTTCCTTCGCTTCGGTCTTCAGCATCGACTGATGATAGTTGACTTTGGAGGTGGCTTCACGCGCCAGGCGCTGCAACGTCGCATCCTTCTCGGTGCGCTCGATCTCCGCAAGCATATCGAGGGCCTCGGGTGAGCCGATGTCGCCGAGCGCGAAGATGGCGGTGCCACGCGTGGCGGGATCGAGATCCCGCTGGAGAAACTCCATGATCGGCTTTGCCGCCCGTCCGTCGCCGATCTTGCCCAGCGAGGCGAGAATGCGCTGCTTCACATAGGGCTCGGTGGTGCGCAGAAACAAGTGCTGAATCAACACCGGCGTGGCTTCCGTGGCGCGCAGGTTCCCGAGGGCGTCGATAGCCTTTGCCTTCACCCGCATGTCCTGATCGCCCAACGCCTGGAGCAGGTACTCGATCGCCTTCGTGTCTTTGGAGTCGGCGAGCGACTTCACGCCCTCGAGCCGCGTGGCCGCGTCGTCGCTGTTCAGCTTGCGGACGAAATCGTCGATGCTGGTGCCACGCGTGTTGCGCTCGTAGCGCTGGCGAATCTGATCGCTGGAGATCTGCCCCGCCGCCGGCGCGGCGGCGAGCAGCACAGCAACGGCAGCGATCCCTGCCAGCCGTGCGCCTCTGCCGATGATCGTATCGCCCGCACCCCGACCCCCTCCGATCCGGGAGAGGGAGTCGGAGCTCTGCGATCGCAGCTCGGTTCTTTTCGGAATGGTGCGCATCAGCCGTGCCCCGTCCCGCCTGCGCGCCGGCCGAGGTCCACCGGGGCGAAGCGGATCATGATCCAATCGGCCATGGTTTGGACCGAGTAGCGCGGCGGATCGTCGCCTTGGAGGTCGAGCGCCACGCGCAGCACGCCGAACGAACGCGACATGCGCACGCGCGCCAGCAGCGTATCGCGACCCGGAAACACGGTCTCGGGCACCTCCTCGCCGGTCGGCCCTTTGATTTCCAGAATAATGCGCGCCGGGTCGCTCTCGCCGCGATGTTCCACCGCGTCTGGAAGACGTGAGAGCTTCAGGAAGACGGCGCGGTGGCCGTCGGCGTTGACGACCTCGAACTCTTGCACGTCGAGCGGAATCGAGAGGTTCGGCAGCGATTCGACGGCCGCGCCCTTCGCTCCCGGCTCCATCAGCGGGACCCGCTTGGCGCAGCCCGCCAGCAGCAGCGCGCCTGCCAATCCGCACACCAGCCAGCCGCGCGTTGGCTTCATCGTCGGCCAGATAGCCTATCGCGCGCGGGCCAGCAAGCTCCTCGCCTTGACTCACCAGTGCAGCGCCGCTACAAGCGCGCGCGATGGCCGAAGTTCGGACGGGAGGTGGGATGCGCTGGCGAAAAGCGACGACGGCAGTGCTGACGCTCGCGGTCTGCGGCCTGGCCAGTTGCGCGGCGAAGAAACCAAGTGCCACGCCAGCTCCCAGTCCTGAACCGGTGACCACGCCGGTCACGGTACCAACCGTCCCGCCGCGGGCGGAGACGCC
>JBBITY010000041.1:0-15151 GCA_037440565.1 Desulfurellales bacterium | reverse complement strand
TCGAGCTGCTCGCCGCGGTTGGCGTACCGGCGCGCGAGCGAGCGCACGAGCGGCTCGGCGAGCTCCCAGACCCGCTCCACGACTGACCTTTCCATCACCCTGAAATAAAAAGGTGGGCCGGTGGCCCACCCCTTGATGCGGCCCTAAAAATGACGACGATCACCTAGCACAGCCGCCACCACGGTCGCAAGGGGCGCGCGCGCCGCCCCGCAGCAACCGCGATCAGCCGCAAGTATAGCGGCACCGCCAGTCTTGTCTTGCAGCGCCGCCAGATGGGAAGGGGGTGATGGTCAGGCCTGGGCGAACACTCCGACAAACTCTCTCATCAGGCTCCGTCCCGGCGATCGTGGATGGTCCGCAATTCGAGAATCTGGTAGGTCTTCTTACCGCGTGGCGTTTGGACCACCACCTCATCCCCCACCTCCTTATTGAGGAGGGCTTGTCCGATAGGGGAACTGATGGAAATCCGGCCCGCGGCGGCGTTCGCTTCCTCAGGAAAGACGATTTCGTACACCTGGAGATCCCCGTCATCGTCCTCAAGCGTCACCTGGCTGCCGTAACCCACCGCAGTGCGGGGAATGGAATGGACCGAGTACAGCGACAGGTCGCGGATTCGTTGTTCCATCTGGGCGATGCGGGCGCTCAGGTATGCCTGGCGCTCCTTGCATGCTTGGTATTCCGCATTTTCCCGCAGATCGCCGTGTGCCCGCGCCGCCTCCAGTTCCTTGGGAAGCTTGTTCTTCAGCTCGTACTTGAGGTCTTCCAGCTCTTTCCTCAGTCGTTGTACGATCGGCAAGTTCATCTGGCTCCGCTCACGCACCGCCGCGTCATGGCACGGCTAGCGGTTTCCCTTTCCCGTTGCTTCCTCAACAGCGCGGCGCGTCCGGTCACCCCGATATTCGGATGCGGAACGATTCACCCAACGCTCTGCCGCGGCGATCGTCTGCTCGCCGTAGTGGATGTACCAATACATCAGGCCGACACCGAGGGCGAATCCGATCACGAAACGCTTGAACATAAGCCCGTTTTGCTTGCAGAAATACTAGTACGCCCGGTCCGGGGCAGTCAAAGTCGCGTCATTCCGGACGCTGGTCATAGTGCCGCCAGGCCCCGCGCTGGCGCAACCGTTTGACGTCCGCTCCACTCTGGATCCCGCGCAGGCCGAGTGCGTCCGACAGTTGATTGGCCATGTCTGCAGCAATCTGGTCGGTGATGTTCCCATCGTTGCCGCCGAGGTCGGCGACAAGAAAGCGCCCGATTTTTTCATTCGCAACCCCGGTTGCCGAGAAGGCATCGAGCAGCCTGCGCATGCCCGCGCCGCGATGTGCCTGCCACACGCTCCAAAGCTTTCGGCAGTCGGTGCAACGCCGCCACCACCAGCCCGCCCGATCGCCGCAGAAACGACATCGCATGACCGCGAGCATAGCCGTGGCAGCGCGGGGAGGAAAGTTGCCTCCCGCCATGCGCTTGCCTAGCATGCCGCCATGTGGGCGCTGGGGCAGAGAGTGCTCGACCTGCTTTATCCGCCCCGCTGTCCTGGGTGCGAGACGCGTGGTGAGGGCGTCGGTTTCTGCCCGCGCTGCGCGGCCGAGGCCCCGCCGGTGCGGTCACCGATGTGCTCTGCCTGCGGCGTGCCCTTCGCCGGTGCCGGAGCGGACCACCTGTGTAGCCGCTGCCTGACCCGGCGGCCGCAGTTCGACATGGCTCGGTCCTGTGCCGTATACCGGAGCACGGGTGACACCGGCAGCACCCTGGCGGCGGCTTTGCACCGTTACAAGTATCATCGCGACGTGACCCTGGCTCCGGTCCTCGGCGATCTCCTCGCCGAACGTTGTCCGCTGCCGCCCCAGTACGATCTCGTGTTGCCGGTACCGCTGCACCTCTCGCGCCTGCGCTGGCGCGGCTTCAACCAATCGCTGCTGCTGGCCAGGCCGCTCGCCCGGCGGTTCGGGTTGCCGCTCGATCCGTTCGTCCTGCTGCGAACACGGGCGACCCGGCCGCAGGTCCATCTCGACGAGACGGACCGCCGGCGCAACATCACCGGTGCGTTCGCTGTTCGCGATCGGGGCGCCGTCCGTGGCCGGCGGATCCTGCTCGTCGATGACGTGTACACCACGGGAGCCACGGTGGACGAATGCGCGCGCACTCTGCGCCGCGCCGGCGCGCGGCACATCGACGTGCTGGTTCTCGCTCGGGCCGTGCTCCAATGACCGCGGCGGACGATCGCGCGCGCTGGGAGGAGCGCTACCGGGCCAAGGCGGAACGGCCGCTCGATCTGCCGTCGCGCTTTCTGCAGCAGCACCTCCCGCAGTTGCCCCGTGGCCTGGCCCTCGATGTCGCCTGCGGCGACGGGCGCAACGCTCTCTTCCTGGCGCGACACGGTTTTACCGTCGAGGCGATCGACATCGCCATGGCGGGGCTGCGGCGCGCGCAAGCTGCCATTCGCCGCGACCGTTTGCCCGTGCGGCTCATCCAGGCCGATCTCGTCAGCTTTCCGTTGCGGCGCGAGCGCTACGCGGTGATCATCAATATCCGGTACCTCGAGCGCGCGCTGTGGCCGGCCCTGAAGCGCGCTGTGCGGGAGGGCGGCGTGATTGTGGTCGAGACGTTCCTCATCGACCAACTGCAGTTCGGCCACCCCAGCAACCCGGCCTATCTCCTCGAGCGCGGTGAGCTGGCCGACGCGTTCCGCGACTTCGAGGTCGGGGTGTACGAGGAGGGGCTGTTCGAGTCAGAAACAAACGGCGCCTTTTTCGCGCGCATGGTGGCACGGCGGCCGCGTGGTTGGACGGCTGATTGAGTTTTGCAGGCGTCTGTGACAAGTGCGCGACGATGTTGCGTCGACTCTGGCCGTGCTGTTTGCTGATCATCGCCGCGTGCACGGGTGGTGGGGCGGGCGGGGACACGGCCGCCCCGATTCCCCTGTGGGGCAGCTTTCGGCGCGACAACGCGAACAGCGGCTTGGCATCGTCCGCCATCAAAGACAACCCAGGCGAGGTGCGCTTTGCCGTCAAGCTGACCGACGGCGACGCGCCAGCCACGTTGTCGTCCCCGGCCATCGGGCTGGACCACACGATTTACCTCGGCACCGCCGAAGGATTGGTCGCGCTGGACGACACGGGCAACATCCGCTGGCGACTGCAACGCTGTAACCTGGCCGAGGCCGGTGCGCCGTGCGAGGGGCCGTTGGAGACGTGCGTTGAGGTCGGCGCCGTCGACTCGTCGCCTGCCGTCACGTTGGACGGAGATGTGGTGTTCGCCTCTGAGCGCGGCATCGTGTTTGCTGTGCACGACGATGGCGAGGCGGTGACCTGTCGTTGGGCATTCCAGGTGCCGGCTTCCGGTACTATCCGCATGCGGTCATCGCCGCAGGTGATCATCGATGCGCTGGACAATGCTTTGAGCGCGGTGTTCATCGGCACCGGGGCTGGGTGGTTGCAGGCGTTGAATGGAGACGGCACGGCCCGATGGCGTTTTCAAGGGGGGCCCGGCGGGCTCGGTTCCGTGAGCAGTACTCCGGCCATCGGCGGGGGATTCATCTATCTCACGGCTCCCGACGGCTTCCTCTACGCCTTGGACTTCGCCGGCCAGCTCCGTTGGAATGCGGAAGTCGGCATCCCGCTGGAAAGCGACGGACTCGCCCCGTCAGCCGCCGTGAGCGACGCGGTCATCGCCATTGGCGCGGGGGGCGCGGTCGTGGCGTACCATCCGGACGGAACCTTCAAGTGGCGCTTCGAGCCCCGGGCACGCATTGCGGGCTCCCCGGCCTTCGCGCGGCAGACGATCCAGCACGACAATTTTTGCCAGGGGGATGGCACGTGCAGCGTCAGCGACAACCTGTGCGCGACCGACGACGACTGCCGCAACGTCTGCCGGGACGGCCAGTGCACGCTCTCGACCGATACGTGCGAGAAGGACGGAGACTGCGAGCAAGAAGGGGTCGGCCCCACGTTCGAGTCAGTGGTGTACGTCGTGGACGAGCGGGGCGCCACTTACGGCATCCGCGGCCCCACCGGGACGCTGCTCGAACAGCAGGTGTGTTCGGTGTCGCGCGAATTCTGTTCCTCGCATGCAGATCCCTGCCCCTCGGGTCAGACCTGTTGTTCGCAGGCGGACGGGGACGGAACGTGCAGCGTGGAGGTCGCGACGACGCAGCTCGTCACCGGCACTGCCATTCGGAGTTCGCCTGCGGTCTCGGCAGATCTTTACGTAGTCGTCGGGACCGAGGACGGCCGGGTATGTGCCAAGCAGCCGACCGGGCTCGCGCCGACTGGTGCCGGGTGGCAGAACGGCTGCGTCACCGTTCGCGAGCAGCATGCAGTTCGCTCCTCGCCGGTCATCGCCACGCGCGTAGGCGATGACTTCGGGACCATCTACGTCACGACGGATGACGGCTTCTTATATGCGATCGGTTCGGCGCAATGAAGCAGATACGGGTTCAGGTTGCAGTCGCCGTGACCGCGATCCTCGCCGGGTGCAGCTCGGGCGGGGGGCCGGCCAAGTGCGGATTCGGCGGCAGTACGGTCTTGGCGCCATCCGCGTGGCCGAAGTTCCGGCGGGACGCGGCGAACACGGGGCGGATCGACTTGGACCTGCACGCAAATCCCGGCACGGCGCGACTTTTCTTTCCGCCGGAAGGCACCGCGAGCAGCGCAATCGTGGGCTCGCCGATCATCGGGGACGACCGAATCGTGATTGCCGCCGCCGACGGCACGGTCTCCGTGGTCGACTTCGCCGGCGAGCGTATCCTTGATGACGACATCAAGAGCGGCGGTGCGGTCACGGGTTCGCCGCTCATCGGCCTCGACGGCACGCTGTTCGTGGGGGCGGGTGACGGCATCCTGACGCAGTACGAAGCCGACGGAACGTTGAAGCGCTTCACGCGCATCGGCGGCTTCATCGGCGCATCGCCCAACATCGGCGCGGACGGGACGATTTACATTGGAAGCGAGAGCGGTGTTTTTGCCGGCGTCTGTCCAAACGGCGTGGCCCGCTTCCTTCTGTCCATTGCCCCGATGACCTCGACGGCCGCCGTGGCAAACGACCCTGAGGATTCGCGCGATCGCATCATCGTCATGGCCACGGAAAGCGCCGAGGTGCGCGCGCTCGACATCCGCGGACGCCAGCGATGGTCGTTCTTCACCGCAGCGGCCGTCAGAGCAGCAGTCATGTTGGACGAGGCGGCCGGCCGATTCTTCGCCGCCGACATCGCGGGACGCGTTTACGCCGGGAACCTGAGCGACGGACGGCAACGCGAGTTCCGGTTCGAGGCCGCCGGCTCGATCTCCGCCTCGCTCGCGCTCGGGCGCGATGACCGCGACGTACTGTATGCGGGCGATGAGCAAGGAACGCTATTCGCGATCGACCGCGCGACCGGAACCACGCGGTGGACCTATGCTACGGGCGGCACGATCCTCTCGTCCCCGGCCGTGGCCATCGGCGGCGAGAACGATGTGGTCGTGTTCGGTGCGGACGTGCCGTCGGAACCCGAGAACCCGGCATCGGCGGCGTCCGGCATCGTGTATGCGGTCGAAGATGCGGGCGACCAACCGGCGCTGCTCTGGGCAGCCGACCTCGGCACTGCCATCGGCCACTCCTCCCCGGCCATTGCTTCGGACGGCACCGTCTACATCGGCACGCAGAGCGGCGTCGTGTACGCAATCGGCGCCCAGCCGGGGGCGGAGAACATGTGAATGAAAAATGTGCCGGAGGTGGAGCAATGCTCCACTCTTCAAGAATGGTGTCAGTTGTACGGGGCATGCTTGAAACCTGCCCTCTACTTTCCCGGGAAGGTCGCCCCCTTCCGCTGAGGATTTTTCACGGACCGAGCAGGACGAGGGGGCGCGCTCAAGCCGTACGAGCTTCCGCTGGGTTCTCGATGTCGAGGCGCTTGAGAATGGACGCCGCGGCGCGGCGACCCATCGCCATCGCCTCTCCGACCGTGCGCGGACCGCTCACCGCGTCGCCACCGGCAAACACACCGGGCAGCGACGTCTCCAGGGTCTCGGGATCGACCTCGAGCGTGCCCCAACGGCTGGTCTTCAGCGCCCCGGTCTGGTTGAGCGCGGCGAGGTCGGGATCCTGGCTGATGGCGGGAATGATGCAATCCGCTTCGAGCACGAACTCCGATCCCGGCAGCGGCTCCGGGCGCGGGCGACCGCTCTTATCGGGCTCCCCGAGACGCATGCGGATGCACTCGACCGCACACATGTGGCCGCTCTCGTCGGTCAGCACGCGGGCCGGGGCAGCGAGGAACATCCCCTTGATGCCTTCCGCCTCAGCCTCGTCGAACTCCCCGGGGTTGCACGGCATCTCCGCACGCGAGCGGCGATAGAGGATGATCACTTCCTCACAGCCGAGCCGCACCGCGGTGCGCGCGGCGTCCATGGCGGAATCGCCGCCGCCGACCACCACCACGCGCCGACCAGGTGGCCGCAGATCGCCGAGGTTGACGGCGCGCAGGAACGCCACCGCGTCGATCACTCCCGGCGCGTCGTCGCCGGGAACTCCCAGGCGGCGCCCGCTGTGCGCCCCGACCGCGATGAACACTGCGTCGAAGCCCTTTCGCAGCAAGTCGAGGGAAAGCGATGATCCGATGGGCTGGTTGACGACGAGATGGATGCCGAGACGTCGCAGCGCATTGAGCTCCCGCTCCAAGACGTCGCGGGGCAAGCGATATGCCGGGATACCGAGCGCGAGCATGCCACCGCACACGCCGGTCGCCTCGAAAACGGCCACGCGACAACCCGCGCGGCGCAGCTCGTACGCGCACACCAGTCCCGCGGGACCCGAGCCGACGATCGCCACGCGCTCCTTGCGCGCCGGCGGCGGTGGTACTCCATTGAGCGTAACCCGCGCATCGGCCGCAAATCGCTCCAGGGCATTGATGGCCACGGGCTCGTCGTTGGCTCCCAATAAGCAGGCCGCTTCGCACGGCCGGTAGCAGACCCGCCCGCAGACGGCAGTCAGCGGGACACTGTTGGTGAACACGGCGTCTTCGAAACGGCCCTCGGCGATGGCGGTGACGAAACGAGGAATGTCGTTGCCGACCGGACATGCGTCGACGCATGGCTCGCTCGCACACGTGAGGCACCGCATCGCCTCGGCCTTGGCCTGTTCGGGGCTAAAACCCAAGTTCACTTCGGCGAACGAATGCACCCGTTCAGACGGTTCCAGTGTGGCCATTTTTTCGCGTGCCGCCATGCCAAGTTCCCTCGCCGCGCCCGCCAGAGAGCACGATCGATGCCTCGTGCGGCAACCCGGGAGTTCCGTCAGAAGCCGGATTCACTTTCGTCTCCGCGGTTCTCTTCGGGCCCTCGCCCTCCGAAAATTGAGAGAGGGTCAAGCTCCAGGAGGCGGGCTGCGGCGACTTTTGCGATCGACGAAAAGGCCGACCGGTTGGGAGGCACGTGGCGGGCGAACACGCATCCCGGCATCACGTGCGACATGCCGTCTCACCTCTGCCGCTACTCGTTCGAGCCCAACCCCGACTGGAGCCGTGGCACTGGCGCTGATCTCGCGACAGCGGCCGGCGCAGATCGGCGCCATCACGCGCGCGGCAAGTTGCAATCAGACGGGCTCGAAGTACAGGTCACGGCACGCGAGGGTGGTGTGGAACCCGGCGCGGACGTCTGTTTGCGCCCCGCCGGGGCGCCAGGACTGTGCCTCAGGCCAAACACGGCTCACCTATTTGCCATCCGAGCGCTGCTGAGGAGCGAGCCCTTATCCGCACGGCCGCTTTCGGTGAGCTTCCTGAGATTCAGAATCTCGTCGAGTTGCTCCGGCGCAACCAGGCCGGCATCGAGAAGAGCCTGCCGCATGGGCTTGTCTTCGGCCAGCGCGGTCCTGAAGATCTTCGCGGCTGCGTCGTAGCCAATGACTGGAGCCACCGCCGTGACGAGCGCGGCCGTTCGCTCTGCATAGGCCAGACACTGCGCGCGGTTGGCGGCGATGCCGCGCACGCACTTGTCGGCGAAGACGCGACACGCCGCGCCCGTCAGCTCCAGGCTCTCCAGCAGGTTGTGGGCGATCACAGGCATCATGACGTTGAGATCGAGGTTGCCGTTCATCGCCCCGATGGCGACTGCCGTGTCGTTGCCGATCACGTGCGCCGCGACCATGTTCACGGCCTCGGGAATGACGGGATTCACCTTGCCGGGCATCATGCTCGATCCGGGCTGCGTGGCGGGCAACTCGATCTCGTTCAGGCCGGTGCGCGGCCCGGAGGTTAAAAGGCGCAGATCGTTGGCGATCTTCATCAGGCCGACGGCCACGACCTTGAGGGCGCCGGACAGCTCGACGCACGCGTCCTTGTTCTGCATGGCCTCGAAGGTGTTCTCGGCGCGGCGGAACATATGCCCGGTGAGGGCGCGCAGTTCGGTCACCACGAGCGCGGCAAAGTCCGGATGGGTGTTGAGCCCGGTGCCCAATGCCGTCCCGCCGATCGGCAGTTCGGAGAGATGTGCCCGGGTATTCTCGATCCGCGCGATTCCATGGCGGATCACGCTCGCATAGCCGGAGAATTCCTGTCCCAGGGTGACGGGGACGGCATCCTGCAGGTGGGTGCGGCCGGCCTTGACGATGTCGGCAAATTCCTGCGCCTTGCCATCGAATGCCTCCGCGAGCGCGTGCATCGCCGGCAAGACATGCGTCTCGACGGCGCTCATCGCCGCGACGTGGATCGCTGTGGGGAACACGTCGTTGGTGCTCTGACCCATGTTGACGTGGTCGTTGGGGTGGACGAGGTTCTTGTCGCCGCGCATGCCGCCGAGGAGCTCGATGGCGCGATTGGCGATGACTTCGTTGGCGTTCATGTTCGTCGACGTGCCGGAACCGGTCTGAAACACGTCGACGACGAATTCGCTGTCGAACCGACCTTCGGCCACCTCCAGGGCGGCCTGCTCGATCGCTTGGCCGCGGCGCGGGTCGAGCAACTGGAGCTTCACGTTCGCGCGCGCCGCGGCGAGCTTGATGTAGCCGAGCGCGGCAATAAAGCGGCGCGAAAAGCGCAGGCCGGAAATGGGGAAGTTCTCAAGGGCACGGGCCGTCTGTGCCGCGTAGTACGCGTTTGCCGGCACGCGCATTTCTCCCATGCTGTCCTTCTCGATGCGGAACTCGTCGGCCATAAAGCAGCTCCTCCACGCCACCCCTACGGCACGACGGGAACCGGATCAACGTGCCCCCGGGTCGCGCCGAGCGCGACCCTCCCTGGGGTTCGGACGTTTGCAGATCTTTGTCGAGGCGCACGGCCCTGCGCCCCTACGCTGGCCCGCTTGAACCGCTGTTTTCTTGATTTGAGGGGGCCGCACAGACGGCAACCCTCCAACGCGGCCGCACCGGAGACGGTTTACCCGAGCTGCTCGAAGAAGTCGTTGCCCTTGTCGTCGACTAGAATGAAGGCGGGGAAGTCCTCCACCTCGATGCGGTAAATCGCCTCCATCCCCAGCTCGGGATACTCCAACAGCTCCACCTTCTTGATGTTGTCCTGGGCGAGGATTGCAGCCGGCCCGCCAATGGAACCGAGGTAGAACCCGCCATACTTCTTACACGCCTGCGTGACTTGGCGGCCGCGGTTGCCCTTGGCGATCATGATGAGCGAGCCACCCTGGGCCTGGAATTCCTCCACGTACGAGTCCATGCGACCCGCCGTGGTAGGCCCAAAGGACCCCGCGGGCATGCCCGCGGGGGTCTTCGCCGGACCTGCGTAGTAGATCGGGTGATCTTTGAAATACTGCGGCATCGGCTCGCCGCGGTCCAGCCGCTCCTTGATTTTCGCATGCGCGATATCGCGCGCGACAATGAGCACTCCCGTTAGCGACAGCCGCGTCCTGACCGGATACTTGCTGAGCTCGGCCAGGATTTCCTTCATGGGCCGGTTGAGGTCCACCCGCACTGCCCCGTGATCGCGACGGGCCCGGTATTGTTCCGGGATGAACCGGCCCGGGTTGCGCTCTAGCGCTTCGATCCAGATACCCTCACGGTCGATCTTGGCCTTCAGGTTGCGGTGGGCGGAGCAGGAGACCCCCATCCCGATCGGGCAGGACGCGCCGTGGCGCGGGAGACGAATCACGCGCACGTCGAGGGCGAAATACTTCCCGCCGAACTGCGCTCCGATGCCGGTTCGGTACGCGGCATCGAGCAGGCGTCGTTCCAGCTCGGTGTCGCGAAAGGCGTGGCCCGTGTCGCTCCCGAAGGTGGGCAGGCCGTCGAGATAGCCCGTCGTTGCCAGCTTAACCGTCTTCAGGCACGCCTCCGCCGACGTACCGCCGATCGCGAAGGCGAGGTGATAGGGCGGGCACGCCGCGGTGCCGAGCGTTTTCATCTTCTCGGTTAGAAAGCGCTCCAGCCGCTCCGGGCTGAGCAGCGCCTTGGTCTCCTGGAACAGGAAAGTCTTGTTTGCCGATCCGCCCCCTTTGGCCACGAAGAGAAAGGCATACTCCATCCCGTCCACGGCGTGGATGTCGATCTGGGCGGGCAGGTTGTTTCCGGAGTTCTTTTCATCGTACGTCGTGAGGGGGACGTTCTGCGAGTAGCGGAGGTTCTCCCGCGTGTACGTCTCACAGATGCCTCGCGAGAGGAACTCCTCGTCCTTGCCACCGGTCCAGACCCGTTGGCCTTTCTTGGCAAAGACGGTGGCCGTGCCCGTGTCTTGGCACAGCGGGAGGACTCCTCTTGCAGCCACCTCGGCGTTCTTGAGCAAGGCGAGGGCGACCCCGCGATCGTTGTCGCTCGCCTCCGGATCGCGGAGGATGGCAGCGAGCTGCTCCAGGTGCTCCGTGCGGAGCAAGAACGACGCGTCCCGCATGGCCTCACGGGCGAGGACTCTCAGGCCGTCCGGATCGATCTTCAGCACCTCGTCGCCTTCGAACCGTACGGTCGACACATATTCGCTGGTCAGCAAGCGATAGCGGGTGGCGTCCTTCGTGAGCGGATACGGGTCACAGTACACGGCGTCCTTCATCTCTCACCCTCGAGTTGTCAAGACCCCAGACAACCATTCACACATTCCCACTGGGAATCCAACCGGCGCCGCGGCTCCGTGCCGGAACGGACGGGTGGCGGCGCAACGGGGACGGTCGAGGGATGCGACTGCGGCGCGCTAGCCATCTCCGGAGGATTTCTTTAGGTTGTGTGGAGCCCAGGAGGTACGTGTGAACCGGCGCAAGCTGATTGCAATGACACCCGCCGAGCGAAAGCGGTACGTCACGGAAGCCAAGACGATTATCCTCTGCACGCATGATCCGTACGGCTACCCGCATGCGGTGGCGATGTGGTTTCACGCGGATGACGACGGGATCATCTGGATGACCACCTACCGCAAGGCGCAAAAGGTCCTCAATATCCGGCGCAACCCGAAGGTCGCGCTGCTCGTGGAGTCGGGGACGACGTATGACGCCCTCAAGGGCGTACTGATGCGTGGGGACGCCGAACTCATCGACGATGAAGACACGTGTGTCAGGCTGCTGACCCGCATCCACGAGAAGATGTCGGGTGCCTTACCGGAGGGAGTGGACGAGGCCATGCGCGCTCAAGCGCGCAAGCGGGTTGCAATCAAGGTGACGCCGCGGCGCGTCGCGAGCTGGGACCACTCGAAGCTCGGCGGTGCGTATTAGCCCGCGCGGCCCTCAATCCGAAAATAGATCTCCTGCGAACACGCCAAGCCGCCGCTGCAAAGGCGGAAGGTCTCGCAGAGGCCGACCCTCCACGGTTGCTTCCAGGGAGTTGTCTGCTCACTCTTCAGGCTCGACACTCACCGTCACTTCGGCGTCGACCCCGACGCCGAGGTGCACGGGCACCCGGTGCTCGCCCAAGGTCTTGATCGGCCCTTCCAGGCGGATGCGCCGCCGCTCGACCGGCATGTCTGCCGCCGCGAGGGCGCGTTCGATGTCGATGTTGGTCACCGAGCCGAAAAGCTTGCCCTCTTCCCCGGCGCGCGCCTTGATCGTCAAGCGGAGTGCCGACAGCTTCTGCGCGAATGTCTGGGCGGCGCGCAACGCCCGCTCTCGCTTCTCGGCCACCACCCGGCGCTGGTGTTCGAGGGCACGCACGTTGCGTTTGTCCGCCACCACGGCGAGCCCGCGCGGCAGGAGGTAGTTGCGCGCATATCCGGGCTTCACTTTGACCAAATCTCCTATGCTGCCAAGATGCGGCACGTCTTCACGCAGGATCACTTCCATTCCGTCACCTGTTTTCGGGGAAAGGGTTGGAGGGTCCGAGGAGTCAAGGGTTCTTCTCTACTGGTCCGAATTCGAGTTGGCCGACGCGTCGGCAGGGACGCCGAGCTGTCGGAAGTCCCCCCAGAAGTCGAAAACCCCGAGGGCCAGCACGATGCCGGCGGCGATCTGCTGTAGCGCGATGAGCAGGTAGCTGGCGATCCGCAGCCCCCGTGGCAGGCCAAAGCGCTGCAGATAGTAGCTGACGATCGCCAGTCCCTGCAGGAAGTAGCAGGCGAGCGCCACGGCAAAGCCGTTCCGTGCCACGACCGCGACCCGGTCATCGGGAATGAACATCGCGAAGCCGGTTGCAATCAGGACCCAGATGAACCACGGCGGTGTCTGCCAGCGCTGCAGGTTCTGCGTTTGGGGCCACGCGACCCACAGGCTGGACAGGCGCAGGTTCGCCAGCCACAGAACCCCGGTTCCCACGGCAACGATCGCCGGCAACACTTCCAGCAGTCCACGCAGAAGGTCATCGCGCTGCGCTTCCAAATCGCTCAGCCACTGCGCGGACGCGCCGAAGTCGCGATAGAGCGCCACCGACGCGTCGAAGCTCTCCCGCCACGCCCGGGCGACGGCCGCCGGCAGCGCCGACAGATCACCGGAACTGATCGAGAAGATCACGCCGGTACACACCACGGCGATTGCCACCGCCAGTGCGACGACGCTTTCAATCCGCCACGCCCCGCGCAACGCGCAGACGACTGCGACACTCGGCAGCCCAGCCAGAGCGAGGTAGTAGAGCGCAGCGGACTTCCCCAGCGCCGCAGAGACAAGCACCGCTGACAGCGCCGCCACCGCCGCAGCGTGCCGGATCCCAAGTCGACCTCCGAGCAGGATTGCGGCCAGCGGGACGGCGAGCACGGCGAGGGTTGCCCCGGGCGGGCCGGCGACGCCGAAAGCGACAAGCAGGGTGGTACTGAGCACCGCGCCGGTGAGCGCGCACAGGGTGGGCATCGTTACACCGTGGTCACCGTGTACGGTAGGAGGGCAACCGTGCGAGCGCGCTTGATGGCCGTTGTCAGTTGCCGCTGGTGGCGCGCACAGGTCCCAGTAATTCGGCTCGGGATGATCTTGCCGCGCTCGGTCAGAAAGTTGCCCAGTCCGCGGGCGTCCTTGTAGTCGATGCGGACATCCTTGTCGGCGCAAAACCGGCACACCTTCCGGCGTCCTGGACGGCGCCGCGGTGCGGTGCGATCATCTCGCATCGCAGCCGCCGCTGACTTCGGTTTCCTTCCTGCCATTGTCTGCTCCTCTCAACCCATCGTTGTCGGGCGCCCGAACTCGGCCGGGGGATCGGGAGGAGATTCCACGGGTCGTCTCGGCCGCGGCGCCCGCTTTCGCTCTTTGTTGACGGTCGGCGACGCGACCGAAACGAAACGAAGCACTTCGTCGGCGATTTTCAACGTCCGTTCGAGTTCGCGGACGACCTCCGCCGTGGATGCGTACTCGAGCAGCACGTAGTACCCGCGCGAAAGCTTCCGGATCGGATAGGCCAGTTCGCGGAGTCCCCACTCCTGCACTTCCTGTACGGCCCCGCCCATGTCGGTGACCAGGCGTTTCGCCCGGTCGACGGTCTCACGGATCTGCGCTTCCGGGATGTCCGGATGCAAAACCATCAACGTCTCGTATCGTCTCATCGTTTTCTCCTTAACGGGGCTGAGTGGTCTCCGCTCGGATATTGAACCGGTTCATCGCACGGTCGATCCCCTCCGTCACCAGGCATTCGACGGCGTCGGCTGCGCGGTCGATCAGCGGGTCGAACTCCGACAACTCTGCGGGCGTCAGCGCCATCAACACATACTGTTCCGGGTCCATGCCCGGCACCGGCCGTCCGATGCCGACGCGGACCCGGTCAAAGTCGCGGCCGAACTGCTTGATCAGCGACGCCACGCCGCGGTGCCCTCCGTCGCCCCCATCGCGACGCACCCGTAATTGGCCAGCCGCGAGATCCATGTCGTCGTGGACAACGATGATGTCCGCCACATTCCACGATCCCTCGAGCTGGGTGAGCGCCTCGCCACTCATGTTCATGTACCGCCGAGGTTGGACGAGCGTGACCGGCCGCCCCGCGAGTGTTCCGGTACCGGTACGCAAGCCCCGCCGCTCGCGCCCCAGCGCGACATGCCACCGCGCCGCCAACCGTTCGACCACCATGAAACCCACGTTGTGTCGGCTCGCGGCGAATTCCCGCCCGGGGTTTCCCAGACCAACCACGATGCGCATTGCCACCGGTTACGACGCACCCTTCACGGCCTCCGGTTTCTGGGCTTCCTTGCCTGCCGCCTCCGGCGCGGCAGCACCCTCCGCCGGCGCGCCTTCTCCGACCTCCGCAGCTGCCACCTTCACCTCTTCGACCACCGGTGGGAGTACCGTCACCAACTCGAAGTCGACGTCGTGTGGAATCTCCACGCCCGGCGGGGGTGTGAGGTCACTGACGTGCACCGCATCGTGGATCCCCAGGTGGGTCACGTCGACCTCAAAAGAAGCCGGTATCTGAGTGGGCAGGCACATAACCTCGATCTCGCGCCGAATCGGTTGCAAGATGCCCCCGAGCTCCACTCCGGCGGCACGGCCGACGAAGTGGAGGGGGACGCGGATGCGGAGCTTCGTGTCGACGTCGACTTCGTACAGATCGGCGTGCAAAAGTCTGCGCGTGACGGGATGTCGCTGAATCTCCTTGACCAGCGCGAGGCATCCGTTGATGTCCGGCAGGCGAGACTGGAGGCGGACCAAGTGGGAACCTTCGAGCGCGCCGATTCGGGTTTCGAAATCCTTTGCGTTGGCTGTGAGCGCCACGGCGCTGCGCTTGCGGCCGTACAGTGTCGCGGGCAGGCCGCCCTCGCGGCGAACCGCACGGGCCGCACCCTTACCGACCCGCTCGCGCGGCTCGACGCTGAGATCGATTGTCCCCATTCACACCAGCTCCTCTCTAA
>JBBITY010000040.1:14071-15450 GCA_037440565.1 Desulfurellales bacterium | reverse complement strand
GCGGAGGAGTTCGGCTTCGCCACCGCCGCGCTGGTCGCCTCCGGCTGCGTGATGATGCGCGTCTGCCACCTCAACACCTGCCCGGTCGGCATCGCCACGCAAGATCCGGTCCTGCGCAAGGGGTTCGAGGGGAAACCGGAGCACGTGGTGAACTTCATGATGTTTATCGCCGAAGAGGTGCGGGAGATCATGGCGGAGCTGGGGTTCCGCACCATCGACGAGATGGTGGGCCGGGTCGACCGACTCGATGTGCGCGACGCCGTCGACCACTGGAAAGCGAAGGGAATCGACCTGACCCAGCTCCTGCACAAGCCGGAGGTGCCGCCGACGGTCGCGACCCGCTGTGTGCAGCCGCAGGACCACGGGCTGGAGCGCGCGCTCGACAATCAGCTCATCGCGCTGGCGAAGGACGCGCTCGAACACGGAAAGCCGGTCGAGATCGCGCTGCCGATCCGGAACATCAACCGCACCGTGTGCACCATGCTCTCGGCCGAGATCTCGCGGCGCTGGGGCGAAGCTGGCCTGCCGCCGGACACCATCCGGATCAACTTCACCGGCTCCGCCGGGCAGAGCTTCGGAGCCTTCATGGCCAACGGCATCACGGCGTACCTGGAAGGCGATGCCAACGACTACTTCGCCAAGGGACTCTCCGGCGGGCGCATCATCGTGGTGCCGCCGGCCCAGGCGACGTTCGCGCCCGAGGACAACATCATCGTCGGCAACGTGTCGCTGTACGGCGCCACCGGCGGCGAGGTGTTCCTGCGCGGCATGGCGGGCGAGCGCTTCGCCGTGCGCAACAGCGGCGCGACCGCTGTGGTCGAAGGTGTCGGCGATCATGGGTGCGAGTACATGACGCGGGGCGTCGTCGTGGTACTCGGCAAGACCGGGCGCAACTTTGCCGCCGGAATGAGCGGCGGGGTGGCGTACGTGCTGGACCTGGACGGGGATTTCGCCCGGCACTGCAACCTCGGCATGGTGGAGCTGGACCCCCTGGCGGAAGCGGATCTGCACACGCTCAAGAGCCTCGTGCACCGGCATTACACCTACACGCAGAGCGCGCTCGCCTGGCGCATCCTGTCTGGCTGGAAGGAATACGCGGCGCAGTTTGTCAAGGTCATGCCGGTGGAATACCGCCGCGTGCTCGCCCAACAACACCTCGACTCCGAGGCGGCGAAGCTGGCGAGCATCTGACGATGGGTGGAGTGTCGGTCGCGCCGGGCGGAGTGGCGGGGTGCCCCCCGCCAACGGCCGTGCGGCAGCGGGCAGTGGACGACAGGCGATAGGCGATCAGCGACAAGCGGAGATGGGAAAGATCACGGGATTTCTCGAAATCGAACGCGCCGTGCCGCCGCGGCGGCCGGTGGAGGAGCGGCTCAGGG
>JBBITY010000040.1:2722-14031 GCA_037440565.1 Desulfurellales bacterium | reverse complement strand
AGTTGCAGGAGCAGGCGGCGCGCTGCATGGATTGCGGCATCCCCTTCTGCCACAGGGGGTGCCCACTCGGAAACATCATTCCGGACTGGAACGATCTCATCTACCGGGGGCGCTGGCGGGCGGCACTCGATCGCTTGCACGCGACGAACAACTTCCCCGACTTCACCGGGCGCGTGTGCCCGGCGCCGTGCGAGGAAGCCTGCGTGCTCAACATCAACAACGACCCGGTGACGATCAAGCAAATCGAAAAGCAGATCATCGACCACGCCGTGAAGGCGGGGTGGGTCGTCCCGCAGGTGCCGACCCGGCGCACCGGCAAGCGCGTCGCCATCGTCGGGTCGGGCCCGGCGGGTCTGGCGTGCGCGCAGCAATTGGCGCGAGCGGGACACCAGGTGACCGTCTTCGAACGCGCCGATCGCATCGGCGGATTGCTGCGCTACGGCATCCCGGACTTCAAGTTGGAGAAGCACCTGGTTGACTTCCGGATCCGGCAAATGGAGGCCGAGGGGGTGACCTTTCGGCCGGGCACGAATGTCGGGGTCGACTATCCTACCGAGCGCCTGCGCGCCGAGTTCGACGCCATCGTGCTGGCCGGCGGGGCGACCAAGCCGCGGGATCTGCAGATCCCCGGACGCGAGCTCCGAGGCATCCACTTTGCCATGGAGTTTCTGCCCCAGCAGAACAAGGTGGTAGCCGGTGATGTGGTGCCGAATCAAATCAGCGCCAAGGGCAAGCGCGTAGTGATTCTCGGCGGTGGCGACACGGGATCAGACTGCCTCGGCACGTCGAATCGCCAGGGGGCGCTCTCAGTGCACCAGTTCGAACTGCTGCCGCAGCCGCCTGAACGGCGCACGCCCGACATGCCGTGGCCTTACTGGCCGATGATCCTGCGCACCTCCAGCTCGCACGAGGAGGGCGTGATCCGCGACTGGAGCATCAACACCAAACGCTTCTCGGGAGAGAACGGCGCGGTGAAGAAGCTGCACGCCGTGCGCCTGGAATGGCGGCGGGGCGACAACGGGCGCATGGAGATGGTCGAAATCCCCGGCAGCGAGTTCGAGCTGGAGACCGACCTCGTTCTGCTCGCGCTGGGCTTCCTCGGTCCCGAACGAGAAGGACCGATCGCCGACCTCGGCGTGCAGCTCGACGAGCGGGGCAACGTCGCGGCGGGGGCCGACTACATGACCAGTGTGCGCGGAGTCTTCGCCTGCGGCGATATGCGGCGGGGACAGTCGCTCGTGGTGTGGGCGATCTGGGAGGGACGCGAGTGCGCGCGCGGCGTCGACCAGTTTCTCATGGGCCGCACCGATCTGCCGAGCAGCCCCTATGTGTGAGGCTGTCAGGGCGTTGCGCGGTGAGCGGTCAGGGAAACGCTCGCCGTTTGACACCCTCGCAGCCTACCACCGTAACAGCTTACGACTGCGCGGCCGCGCGCAGCGGCTGCTGGGCCGCCGGCGCTAGTGCGTGCTCGAACACCTCGTCAATATTCTCGACGAAAAGAAAGCGCATTTCCTTGCGGATGGATTCAGGCACGTCCTCCAGATCCTTGGCGTTGCGCTTCGGCAGGATCACGGTGTTGATCCCGGCCCGCCGCGCGCCCAGGACCTTCTCCTTGATCCCACCCACCGGCAGCACCTTGCCCCGCAGGGTGATCTCGCCGGTCATGGCGACGTCGTGCCGCACGGTGCGATCGGTCAGCAGCGACGCGAGGGCGGTGGCGATGGTGACGCCCGCCGACGGGCCGTCCTTCGGCACCGCGCCGGCCGGCACGTGGATGTGGATGTCGTTGTTTTCGAAGAAATCGAGCGGAATGCCGAGGCGCGCCGCGCGCGACCGGATGTGGCTCAGCGCCGCTTGGGCAGATTCCTTCATCACCTCGCCGAGGTGCCCGGTCAGCGTCAGGCCCTTCTTGCCGCTCATTTTCGTGGCCTCGATGAAGACAATGTCGCCGCCCATCGGCGTCCACACGAGTCCGGTCGCCACTCCCGGTTCGTCCGTGCGCTCTGCGACCTCGGAGAAGAAGCGCTCGGGCCCGAGGAACTCCCGGATCCGGTCCGGGCTCGCGACCACCAGCTCGGTTTTCCCCTCGGTCACAGCGCGCGCCACTTTCCGGCAGATGCTGCCGATCTCGCGCTCGAGATTGCGCAGGCCGGCCTCCCGCGTGTACAGGTGGATGAGGTGGAGCAACCCTTCGTCCGTGAAGGCGATGTGCTCCGCCGTGATGCCGTTCTCGGCGAGCTGCTTGGGAATCAGATGCCGGCGCGCGATCTGTAACTTCTCCTCGTCCGTGTAGCCGGCCAGCTCGATGACTTCCATGCGGTCGCGCAGCGGCGGCGGAATCGGGTCGAGCAGGTTGCCCGTGGTGATGAACATCACCTTCGAAAGATCGAACGGCACGTCGAGGTAGTGATCCTGGAAGGCGTTGTTCTGCTCGGGATCGAGCACCTCGAGCAGGGCCGATGCCGGATCGCCGCGGAAGTCCGTGCCCAGCTTGTCGATCTCGTCGAGCATGAACAGGGGGTTGTTCGACCCCGCGGTGCGCAGGCCCTGGATGATGCGGCCGGGTAACGAGCCGATGTAGGTGCGGCGGTGTCCGCGAATCTCGGCCTCGTCGCGGATGCCGCCGAGCGAGAGGCGGATAAACTTCCGTCCCATGGCGCGGGCGATCGAACGCCCGAGTGACGTCTTGCCGGTGCCCGGGGGACCGATGAAGCAGAGAATCGGTCCCTTGGGGTCGCGCTTGAGCTTGCGCACGGCCAGGAACTCGAGAATGCGGTCCTTGATCTTTTCGAGATCGTAGTGGTCTTCATCGAGAACCTGTCTGGCGTGCGGGATGTCGAGGTTGTCCTCCGTGGAGATCGACCAGGGGAGGTTGGCAAGCCACTCTAAGTACGTCCGCACGACGCTGTGCTCGGCGGATTCGACCGGAATGACCCGCAGCCGGTCGAGCTCGGTGTCGGCGGCCTTGCGCGCCGCCTCCGGCAGCTTCGCTTCATCCAGCTTGCGGCGCAGCTCTTCGATCTCGGCCTCGCGCGGATCACCCTCGCCCAGCTCCTTCTGGATGGCCCGCATCTGTTGGCGCAGGTAGAACTCCTTCTGGTTTTTGGAGAGGTCCTCCTGGACCTGGGACTGGATCTTCTGTCCCAGCTCGAGCAGCTCGATTTCCCGATTGAGAATTGCAGACAGACGCTCCAGTCGCTTGCGGACGGAAAGTTGGCTCAGCAGCTCCTGTTTCTCGTCGAGCGAAATGTTGAGGTTCGAGGCGATGAGGTCGCTGACCTTACCGGGATCCTTGATGTTCATCGCCACGACCTGCAGCTCATCCGGCAGGTAGGGGATCATGGAGACGAACTTGGCGAACTGGTTCACCATGTGCGCCTGCATGGCGTCGAGGTCTGGCGATGGCTCGTACTCGTCGCGCAACTGGCGGATGCGCGCCCGGAAGTGCGGCTCGGTTTGTACGTAACTGATGACCTCGATCCGCCGCAGGCCCTGCACCAGGATCCGCACGCTGGCATCGGGGTACTTGAGCATCTTCAGAATGCGCCCGGCCGTGCCGCGCACATAGAGACCTTCGGGCGCCGGGTGCTCTTCCTCCGGGACCTTCTGCGCCACCATCGCGAGCATCCGATCGCTCCCGAGCGCATGCTCGACCACGCGCAGGGACGGACCGCGCGAGATCAGCAGCGGGACGATCGCCGAGGGGAAGATGACGACGCCGCGCAACGGCAAGACCGGCAGCTCCTCCGGGACGGCGATGCTGCTGAGGTCCTCCTCGAAGCCAAAGACGCGCTCTTTCGCGATGCTTTCCTTCTCTTCCGGTTCGCTCATCGCTCGCGCTCGTCGTCGACCTGGACTTGGATCGCCCGCCTCGCCCGCGCCTGTGGGATCTCGACGGCCAGGACCCCCTGGCGGAAGTGCGCGCTGATTCGGTCGGCGTCGGCGTCGGTCGGCAGGCTCACCTGGCGTTCGAAGGGACCATACTCTATCTCGAGCTGCAGTGGCTGCTTGCAGCCCTCCAGACTCGGCAGGCGCCGGACGCCCGCAATCCGCAGACAGCCGTTCTGCACGGTGACCGTCAGATCCCCTTCGTCTACGCCCGGGAGTTCCGCGATCACGACAGTGCCGGATTCGGCTTCATACACGTCGATCGCGGGGCGCCAGGTGTGCTGCAGGGAATAGCGCGGCGTGGAAGCCAGGCCGAGCACGCGGTCGCAGAAATCCTCGATGCGCTCTGCCAGGCGGTGAATCTCTTCCTCGGGTTCGAAAAACGATCGGGCCATCCCGCGCTTACGGTAGTATACCGGCGTGCGGGCGACAAGTCGTCGCGGGAAGCTGATTTGACAAGGTCGAGGGCAGCCGTTAGACGCGAAGAGCAGGTGGCTGCGATGGCGAAAACCCGAGGCGAACTGCGTGTGTTCAGCGTCGATGAAGCCAACGCGCTGATCCCGAAGATGGAGCTCATCATGGGGCGCCTGCAGCGCTCCGGCATTGCTTTGCGCGAGGCGATCGAAGCGGCTGCGGAGGCATCCGACCTCCCGTTGGCCGATGCAGAGCTCTCGCAGTGGGTGGCGGAGCAGCCGGAACTGAGCCGCTTGGCGGTCGAGATCGAACGCCTGATCGGCGAAATCGAGGCGTGCGGCGCGCAGTTCAAAGGCTTCGATCTGGGCTTGGTCGATTTCCCCGCCGAGATCGATGGGCAAATCGTCCTCCTGTGCTGGCAGTACGGCGAAAAGGAGATCACGCATTGGCACAGCCTGGACAGCGGTTTCAGCGCCCGCCGGCTGCTGCCCTCTGCCGGGCGGCCGCCGTATTTGCAATAAGCATCCGGAGGCCGGATACGAATTCCACCGCAGAGGCCCGGAGAGCGGAGCCTTCTTGCGGCAAGGATTTTTGCTGAGCGCGAAGCGGACACCAAGGACAATGCCGATCGGAATTCCGTCGCGAAAAAGAACCGGTGGGTCCGAGTTTTCCAGCGCCTGCGCGTCTCCGCGGTGAGAGGTTTTTTCGGATCGGAGGATCGAGTCCGTGCTCGCTGTCGCGCAATGGTTTTACGTGTTTGCCGTCGCCGTGTGGTTGGGCACCACGGTGTATTTGTCCCTCTTCGCAGCCCCGGCGGTGTTCCGCACCTTCCCAGTCGAGGAGGCGGGGCGGGTGATGAGCGTGCTGTTCCCGAGTTACTATCGGGTCGGCTATGGGTGCGGCTTCGTGCTGGTTGCGGCCAGTACCGCGTGCTGGCGCGGGGCGAGCGTCGGGGAGGGCCGCTGGGCCGTTGCCACTGCGCTGGCCACTCTGATGCTGGCCGCGGTGCTCTACGCGGGGATCGCGATCCAGCCGCGGGCGCACGCCGCACGCAGCCAGATGCACGAGGCCGCGGATTCCACCAACATCAAGGCCGAGTTCGACCGCCTGCACCGCCGCTCCGTCCAGCTCAACGCGTTCGTGCTCGTGGGCAACCTGGTCCTGGCCGGCATCGCCGCCTCGCGGCTGCGCATCTAAGCCCTCAACCCCTGACCCCTAACCCCTGACCCCTTTTCGTCATGTCCTACCGCGTCCTCCTTTTCGATCTCTTCGGCACGCTGGTGCATTTCGACGCGCGGATGCCGTTTGTCCGGACGGCTGGCGGCGAGCGACGCTCCAGCATGTATTGGTTGCAACGTCAGGTTGAAAGCGAGTTGCCCGGAACGCACTTTGCCGAGTTTCTGGGGGCGATCGCAGCCGTGACCGACGAGATCGTTCGCGCCCGGCCGCCGGACTACCGGGAGGTTCCTTCGCGGGAGCGCTTTCGACGCGCGCTGCTGCGCTTGGGCTGGCAGGGACCGGACGCGATGGCCGTGGCCGACCGCCTGTCCCTGGCGCACATGGCGCACCTGGCCGAACAGGCGGTGATGCCGGCGGAGAACGGGCTGCTCCTGCGCGCCCTGGCGAAGCGCTTCCGGCTGGGCTTGGTCTCGAACTTCGACCACGGGCCGACGGCGCACGCCATCTTGCGCCGCGACGGGATCGCCGCGCTCTTCACCGCCACCGTGATCTCGGCGGACTTCGGCCAGCGCAAGCCGCACCCCGCCATCTTCCACGCCGCACTGAGGCAGCTCGGCGCCGAGCCGGCGGAAGCGCTCCACATTGGCGACACGGTCACGGACGATGTGGATGGGGCGCATGCCGCCGGCCTCGATGCCGTGTGGCTCAACCCCGGCGGTGGGGATGTGCCGGCCGGTCATGCAACGCCGACGTACACCATCTCCTGCCTCGCCGAGCTGCCCGGCCTGTTAGCATCGGTCTGACGTAGCCTGTGAGGCGCTCGATCAGACGGAAGGGGTTCGCACGGGGTCGCCATGGACCAAGGGGCCATCCGAGATGCGTGAAGATGCGGCGCCTACGTCCAAAGATGCTCCCGCAGTACTCGCGGAAGAGGGTGGTGGTTCCGAGGGTCGTTCGAAGGAGGCAAGGAAGCTTCTCGCCGGCATCCTCCTGTCGGCGTCCACCCTCATCGCTTCCAGCCCGGCGTGGCCGTGGGGAGATCGCACGCATCAACTTGTCAACCGCCTTGCGGTCGACACATTGCCGCCCGCTGCGGCGGCGTATTTCCGGCCGCACGTCGAAGACCTGGCGCGGATGTCAGTGGAGCCCGACAGCGTCATGCGTGCGCGCGAGGGCCAGGCCGAGGCCATCCGCCATTTCATCGACCTCGATGCGCACCTTCCACCGCCCTTTCGCGATTTCCCGCGCAGCCATCGAGAGGCTGTGCGCCGCTTCGGCAAAGCGCGGGTGGACCGCCACGGCGTGCTGCCCTGGACCATTCAACGCTTTCAGCGCCAACTGCGCGCGGCGATCCGGGCCGGGGACGTACCGCGCGCAAGGCGCGAGGCGGCCTATCTCGGCCATTACGTTGCCGACGCCCACATGCCGCTGCATCTCACCGCCAATCACGACGGGCAACTGACTGGCGCCAAAGGGCTGCACAAGCGCTTCGAGGACGGTCTGGTGGATGCGCGCATCGCGCGCTACGCGACCGCGGCGCGTTCGTGGCTCCGGCCGGCGCAGCCGGTGCGCAACCTCAGCAGCGCGGTCTTCGGCGCGATCTTCGAGTCCTACGGCGGCGTCGATGCGATTCTCCGCGCCGATCGCGCCGCCCGTCGGAACAGCCGTCGCGAGTCCCCCGAGTATTACGCGGTCATGGACGATCGGCTCGCTCCGCTCGTCGGCCGGCAGCTCGCCGGCGCAGCCACCCTGCTCGGCTCGCTCTGGCTCACCGCCTGGGAACAGGCCGGCAGCCCAGGCGCTGCGACACTTGACCCTCCCGGAGTCCGTCGTTAATCGATCACCGATTTGAAGCGGTTCGGGTCGCGGGGCGTCTATACCCAGCGACGAAGCAGAAGGGTGTGAGGGGGTTAGCTGTGAGGGGCGCGAACCTCCTGACAGCAAACAGCCAACGGCCTGACACCCTCATACTCGCAGAGGGATTCGAACGATGGAGCAAGGTATTTCGGCGGTGAATGAGCAGGTGAAGGAAGCGTCGGCGTTCGTCTATCGACTGCGCGAGGAGATCGGCAAGGTGATCGTCGGGCAGCGCTACGTCATCGACCGGCTGCTCATCGGCTTGCTCTCGAACGGCCACATCTTGCTGGAAGGCGTTCCCGGCCTGGCCAAAACCTTGTCGGTGAAGACGCTGGCGCAGAGCATCGATGCGCAGTTCCGCCGCATCCAGTTCACGCCCGACCTGCTCCCCGCCGACCTGATCGGCACGCTCATCTACAACCCGCGGGAAGGCAACTTCACCACCAAGCAGGGGCCGATCTTCGCCAACATCGTGCTCGCCGACGAGATCAACCGCGCACCCGCCAAGGTGCAGAGCGCCCTCCTGGAAGCGATGCAGGAACACCAGGTGACGATCGGTGACGCGACCTTCCCGTTGCCGGAACCGTTTCTCGTCCTGGCGACGCAGAACCCGATCGAGCAGGAGGGCACGTATCCGCTCCCCGAGGCGCAGGTCGATCGCTTCATGCTCAAGCTCTCCGTCGGTTATCCGAGCCGCGAAGAGGAGCGCCTGATCCTCGACCGCATGGCGTCGACCAACCACGAGGTCGCGGTCTCGGCCATCGTGCATCCCCGCGACATCATGGCCGCGCGCGCTATCGTCGACGCGATCTACCTGGACGACAAGGTGAAGGAGTACATCATCGACTTGGTCCTGGCGACGCGCGACCCGAAGGTCTTCAACCTCGATCTGGCGCCGTTCATTCAGTACGGCGCCTCGCCGCGCGCCACGCTCTATCTCACCCTGGCGGCCAAGGCACACGCGTTCATCTCCGGGCGCGGCTACGTCACACCGCAGGACGTGAAGTCGATCGGCGCCGACGTGCTCCGCCACCGGGTGATCATCTCGTACGAGGCCGAGGCCGAGGAGATGACGCCGGACAGTATTGTTCAGCGCATCTTCGATGGCGTGCCGGTGCCGTGAGCGCCGTCAGCCGCGAGGCGGAACCGTCGGACCCTTGCCCCCTGTGAACCCTTCCCGCCATGTTGTCGCGCGAGCAACTGAAGGCGATCCGCAAGATTCAGATTCGGACCAGCCACCTGGTGACCGATCTGTTCGCCGGCCAGTACCAGAGCGTGTTCAAGGGACGCGGCATGGAGTTCGCCGAGGTGCGGCAGTACTTGCCGGGCGACGAGGTGCGCACGATCGATTGGAACGTCACGGCGCGCACCGGCGTGCCGCACGTCAAGCGCTACGCGGAAGAGCGGGAGCTGACCGTCATGCTGCTGGTCGACGCCAGCGGGTCGACGCGCTTCGGGTCGGTTCGCCAGTTCAAGCAGGAGCTGGCCGCCGAGCTGGCGGCGCTGTTCGCGTTTTCCGCCATCAGTAACAACGACAAGGTCGGGCTCGTCATCTTTTCTGATCGCATCGAGCTGGCGCTGCCGCCGCGCAAGGGCAATCGCCACGTCTTGCGGGTGATTCGCGAGATCCTCAACCACGTCCCGCAGGGCCATGGAACGGACATTCCCCTGGCGCTCGACCATCTGAATCGGGTGACGCGCCGGCGTTGCGTCGCGTTCTTGCTCTCCGATTTCCTCGCTCCCGAGCTGCGCCGGCCGCTGCGCGTCGCCAACCGCCGCCACGATCTCATCGCCGTCGTTCTCGAAGATCCGCGTGAACGCGAGCTGCCGGCGATTGGGCTGATCGCGCTGGAGGATGCCGAGACCGGTGAGACGGTGGTGGTCGACACCTCCGACGCGCGCGTGCGCGCGGAGTTTCAGCGCCAGCGACAAGCGGCGTGCGCCGAGCGCGATCGGTTCCTGCGCGCGCTCGACATCGACGCGATCAACGTGTCCACCGACCGCCCGTACACCCAGGCCCTGCTGCGCTTCTTCCGCGACCGGGAGAGGAGACATTGACCCGGCGGGCGACGCGAGATGGGAGACGGGGGTCGGGCGTGAAGACGCGGTGCTCATGGCTCATCGCACATTGCTCGTTTCCGGCGGCGCTCGTCCTCGCTCTGGCCGGGGACGGGACCGCGCTCGCCCAGGACGCGACGCCGGCCACTGCCGCGCCGGTGACAGTGACGACGCAAGTGGAGCCACAGCGGGTGACGATCGGCACGCCGTTTCGCTACACCATGCGCGTGGAGGCGAGCGGTGACGTCGAGTTGATCGTGCCGATTCTCGGCGGCCAGATCGGCGACTTCACGATCACCGATTTCGGCGAGGTGCCCCGGCGGGAGGGGGGCGGCCGCGTGGTCATGGAGCGCTGGTACACCATGGTCACCTACGAGACCGGGGACAAGATCGTGCCTGGCCCGACGGTGCAGTACCGGCTGCCCGGGGAGGACTTGCAGCGCGTGGATGCACCGGATGCGCTGGTGATCGTCGACAGTTTGCTGGCCAAGGCCGGCGACGCGAATGACGTCCGCGATGTCAAGGGACCCGTGGCGGTACCGCGCGACTATCGGCCGTTGTGGTGGGCGCTAGCTGGTTGCGCTCTGCTGGCGGGTCTGGGGGTGGCGTTGTATCGCGTGCTCAATCGCGCGCGTCGCCGACCCGCTGCGCCGCCGCGTCCGGCCGACGAGGTGGCGTTGGAGGCCCTCGCCCGCCTGCGCACCGCGCGTTTGCTGGAGACGGGCGCCTACGAGCCCTATTACGTGCGCCTGTCCGGCATCGTGCGCACGTACCTCGAGGGCCGCTTTCACCTGCGCGCGCCGGAGATGACGACCGAGGAGTTTCTCCAGGCGGCGCAGCGCGCCCCGCAGCTCGCTCCGGCGCATCGCTCCCTGTTGTCCCAGTTCCTGACCGAGGCCGACCTGGTGAAGTTCGCCCGCTATCAACCGGCACTCGAGGATGCGGAACGCGCCTACACGGCGGCGCGGGAGTTCATCGAGTCGACCGCGATCAAACCCGGAGGTGTCCGTGCGGCTGCATGATCCCTGGATGCTCGTGATGCTGCTCGCCGTCCTGCCATGGCTGCTGCGCAAGCGGCGCGAGCCGGCGCGCGCGGCGCTGCGCTATCCGCTCGTGGCGGCGGTGCGCACCGCCGGGCTCGGACGGCGCACGCGATGGCGGTGGCTGCTGGTGGCGATGCGCGCGGTTGCGGCATCGTGCCTGATTGTCGCCCTGGCGCGTCCGCAGCTCGGGAAGGCGGCCTCGCAGGTCTTCACCGAGGGCATCGATATCATGCTGGCGGTGGATATTTCGGGCAGCATGCTAGCCGAGGACTTCGAGATCGGCGGCAAGCGGGTCAATCGCCTGGAGGCGGTCAAGTCGGCCGTCCAGACGTTTCTCGCGCACCGCGCCGGCGATCGGGTCGGGCTCGTGCTGTTTGCGGCGCGTCCGTACACCCAATGCCCCCTCACCCTCGACCACGGCTGGCTGCTACAAAATCTCCAGCGCGCGCAGGTCGGCATGATCGAGGACGGCACCGCGGTCGGGTCGGCGCTGGCCACGGCCGTCGAGCGGCTGGAAGCGTCGAATGCGAAGAGCAAGATCGTCATCCTGCTCACCGACGGGCAGAACAATGCTGGCAAGGTGGCGCCGTTGACGGCGGCGGAGGCGGCGAAGACGCTCGGCTACCGCGTGTATACGATCGGAGCTGGCACGCACGGCCTGGCGCCGTATCCGAGCACGGACATGTTCGGCAACCGGGTCTACGTTCCCATGCAAGTGGACATCGATGAGGAGACCTTGCAGCGCATCGCCGCCATCACGGGTGGCCGCTACTACCGAGCCACGGACACGCCGAAGTTGCGGGAGATCTATACGGAGATCGACAAGCTCGAGCGCAGTCCGTTCGAAGGGCTCCAATATCACGACTACCA
>JBBITY010000040.1:2483-2705 GCA_037440565.1 Desulfurellales bacterium | reverse complement strand
CCGTGGCTGGTGGTGCCGGCGTTCCTGCTGCTGGCGGCCGAGGCCGTGCTGGCGCAGACTGCGCTGCGGGTGCTGCCATGAGGGGCGAGAGGGAACAGGTGACAACAACACCGGGGGCGGGAGCGGTGCTCTGGGCCTCGAGACCGGATCTGGTTCGCGCCGGGCCCGTTCCTCTTCTCGGGGGTGGGAGCATCGCTCCGGCTCGGGTCTCTGGGAGCTGAA
>JBBITY010000040.1:995-2395 GCA_037440565.1 Desulfurellales bacterium | reverse complement strand
CTGCGGCAGCGGGCGCGGCTGCTGCGCGCGTTCGCCGACGCCGCCCTGGTGCCCCGGTTGACCCCCGATCTGGATGCCCGGCGGCGCGCGTGGCGCGCCGCGTTGCGGGTCGCGGTGCTCGCCGTGCTCGTCGTGTCGCTGGCCGGACCGAAGTGGGGGTTCCATTGGCAGGAGGTGCGGCGCGAGGGCGTCGACCTCATCGTGGCGATCGACACGTCGCGCAGCATGCTGACCACGGACGTGAAGCCGAACCGGCTCGAGCGGGCCAAGCTCACCGTGCGCGATCTGCTCCAGCTCCTGCAGGGGGACCGCATCGGCCTGGTAGCGTTTGCGGGGACCGCCTTTCTCCAGTGCCCGTTGACCCTCGACTATGGCGCCTTCGAGAATGCGTTGCGCGCGATCGACGTGGGCATCATCCCGCGCGGGGGTACCGCCATCGCCCACGCCATCGACACGAGCCTGGAGGCGTTCGAGGCGCGCCAGGGCAAGTACGAGGCGCTCATCGTGATCACCGATGGCGAAGACCACGAGGGCGACCTCGACGCTGCCGCGGCGCGCGCTGCAGAGCGCGGCGTGAAGATTTACACCGTCGGCATCGGCACTCCTGAAGGCGAGCTGGTGCCGCTCGGCAAGGGACAGGGCTTCGTGAAGGACCGCGAGGGGCAGGTGGTCAAGTCGCGGCTGAACGAAAACGCCCTGCAGCAGGTCGCGCTCAAAACAGGCGGCGCATATGTCCACGTCACGGGCGCGGGCCTGGGCCTGGAAGAGCTGTTCAACGATCACATCGCGAAGATGGAGAAGCGCGAGGTCGCTAGCACGTTGGAACGCCGCTACGAGGAGCGCTTTCAAATCCCGCTCGCGATGGCGCTCGGGTTGTTGTTGCTGGAGTCGCTCATCGGCGAGCGCAAACCGGTGCGGGCCGCGGCCCGGCGCTGGTGGCCATTGCGCCGCACGGCACGGAGCGCCGGCGCTGCTCAGGACATGGCGTCTGCCAGGCTCGCGCCGACTTCCTCTGCCGCGGTGCAAGGTCGCTTCGCCAGCCCGACCAGCCAGCGAGGGTAAGGGCACCTTCGGGGATCACAATGCGCTACCAGGCACCTTCACCCGTACCCGGTGGGACTGCCAATTGTCTCGATGCTGCCCCGCGGCGACGCCCAAGGCTCCCTCTCCCGCATTGCCGGCGGGAGAGGGTTGGGGGGAGGGAACCAATCTCTTTGTGGCGGCAACTCTGCGCGTACGTAGCGACAGTGGTCTGGGACCCCTCACCCTCTCCCCGCGAGAAGGCGGGGAGAGGGAATCCTCCTGCCGGCAGCCCAGAAACAGACAACCCAGCCATGGCCGTAGGGGCCGCTGCGCGGACCACCTCCGGGTCTCACCCCCAGGTCATCGCGGCGCTGCTG
>JBBITY010000040.1:0-973 GCA_037440565.1 Desulfurellales bacterium | reverse complement strand
TCACTTTGCCGACTCTCGTCGGGTGGTTTGACCCGCCCGGGGATCGCGCGGCCGAGGGGAACCGCTTGTTCGCGGCTGGCAAGTACGAGGAAGCGGCGGGAAAGTACGGCGAAGGGCTGGTCGACGCCCCGGAATCGGTGCTCCTGCAGTTCAATTTCGGCACCGCGCTCTACAAGCAGGGCAAGTATGCCGAGGCAGTCGAGTCGCTGTCGAAAGTCGCGTCCAGCACCGACGCCACGTGGTCGGCCCGGGCGGCGTACAACCTCGGCAACGCGCACTACCGGCTCGGGGCCAACGCGGAAGCGAACGATCCCCAGGCCGCTCTCGCCAGCTACGAGCAGGCGCTGGTGTCGTACAAGCGCGCGATGGCCGCGGCGCCGAACGACCCGGATCCCAAATTCAACCACGAGTTCGTCAGCCGCAAGCTGGCCGATCTGAAGAAACGGCTCGAAGAGCAACAAAAGGAGCAGGAGCAGCAGCAGCAGAACGAACAGCCACAGGAGCCGCAGGAGCAGGGTCAGCAACAAGACCAACCCCAACAGGAGCAAGCGCAGCAGCAGGAACAAGGAGAGAACCAGCAGGAGCAGGCGGCGCCGGAGGACAATCAGGAACGCGCGCCCCAAGAACAGCCGCAGGAGCAGGTCCAGCAACAGCAGCAGGCCGGGGGCGGGGAGCAAGAGCCGCAGCCGGAGCAGGGTGCGCAGCAGGCCGCCGGTGGTGGCGCGGCGGAGGAAAAGCAGGAGCCGTCGAGTCCGGACCAGCAGGCAGCGCGGGCGGTGCTCGATACGGCGCGCCAGGAAGAGCTGGGCCCGGAAGATATCCGGCGGCCCATGGAAGGCGTTGCGGGGATGGGCGAGCCGGCGCAGGATTGGTAGGGGATGGCAGAGCGATCGTGGAGGCCAGAAGGCCGATCGCCTCTGGCGCCCTCTCTCACATTATCCGTGGGAGAGGGTTCGGGTGAGGGCGCTACATG
>JBBITY010000039.1:8520-15489 GCA_037440565.1 Desulfurellales bacterium | reverse complement strand
CAGGACATCCGGGTGTCCCTGGCCGGAGGCGTGGGGCCGACCATCCTGGCGCTCAATGACCACACCGTGAAGGGGAAGGCGCTGAACATTGCCGTCGTCTTCGCGGTGATTTTCGTCATCGCCAGCATCCTGCTGCGCACCGCGCTGGGGGGCACCTACGTCACGGCGCCCCTCGTCATGGCGCTGCTCGTGAACGTCGGCGCCTTTTCCTGGCTGCGCGTGCCCTTCGATCTCAGTGGGGCGTCGATCGCTGCGATCGGCGTCGGTATTGGTGCGGACTACGCCATCTACACCCTCTACCGGCTGCGCGAGGAGTTTCGGCGCGCCGGCGCCATCGACCAGGCCCTGAGGACGACGATCCACACAACGGGCCGCGCGGTGCTGTTCGTCGCGCTGGCCATCAGCGCCGGCTTCGGCGTCTATGCGACCTCGGACTTCCACGCCTTCCGGGTGCTCGGGTTCTTCGTGCCGCTCACCATGATGGTCAGTTGCCTGACCGCCATCACCTTGTTGCCTGCGGTTGTCTTGCTCCTTCGTCCGCGCTTCATCTTCGCCGCGAAGGAAAGGCCACGACTGGAGTGCTCGGCATCCGCTGCCCGCACCGCGGCGTAGCGTCGGTGGTGGAGGCTGCGGGGCGGTTCCGATCCTCGGACAGCACCGAAATTTCCTCACGGCGGAGCGATGCTCCACCTCTCGAGGTCGGGACCGGCGCCGGCCGCTCCAGGTCTTGAGGGCGGGAGCATCGCTCCCGCCTCTTGTCGCCGCGATGACCCGTTCCTGGTGTTCTTCACCAGCTCGCGGCGGTGCGAGGCACTCCTTCAGTGGCGTGCACTGAGGCGCACCACCCGCTCGGCGATGACGTCCGCGGTGGTGACCATCTCGACGCCGCGCCGGCGCCACTCGGCCTCGCAGCGCAGCGCTACCTCGGCGTCGATGGCGCGAGTGGCGTCGCGCACGACGTAGACGCGCCGCGTGCCGTCGGCCAAGCCCATTACCGTCTGGTGGACGCAGAAGTCCGCGCACACGCCGTAGACGATCACCGTCTGCGGGGCGAGCAGGCGCAAGATTTCCTCGGTTGCCGGATTGGTAAAAGGCGAGATGGCCTGCTTCTTGATGAAGATCTCGCCGCGGTGCGCGCGTAGGAGATCGGCCAACTCGGTTCGCGTGTACGGGCGGTTCTCGATGTAGAGCGGATTCTTCGGCGCAGTCGCCCCGATGCGCTGCTGGCCGGGCGTTCCGCGCATGCAGTGTGGCGGAAACGTTTCGCGAAAGTCCGGCCGGGCTGAGATCTCGGGATCCGCCGGGGTGTGGTCGTCCATCGGTGCAATAACTTGCACCCCGTGCTCGCGCGCGCAGCGGGTCAGCCGCTCCAGATTCGAGACGATCTCGGGGGCTCCGGGAACGAACAGCGCCCCGCCCGGCTCCATGAAGTCGCGCTGCGTGTCGACATCCCAGAACACCACCGGGGTCATTCGTTCCTCGCTCTCCATGCTTGCACAAGGGACGGTGACCGCATCCCAGAACTGGTTGAAACCCTCACCCCCAGCCCTCTCCCGCGAGCATTGCGGGAGCCGGGAGCCGTTCTCAAGATTCTTGATCCATCATATCCTGCATGATGGCCTGGGTCATCTCCCCCACCTCCTCGCCGAAGATCGGCGGGATTTGCAGGGCGCGGCCGAGGTATTCGAGCTCCGCCCGCCGCCAGGGCAGGGGCCCGGGTTGCTGGATCATCTGGTCGCGTTTGAGCTCTTCGACTACGGCCGGATCACGCGGAAACGCCTCCCCGCACCGGTTGAGGAAGTAGCGCTCCTCGAAGGGAAGGCGCGGGCGCTGCCCGCCCGCCTCGGGCGATTCGGCAGGGTATCCCACGGTCTGCACGACGAGCACCTTCGTATCCGCGGGCAGGCCGAGGGCGCGCTTGAGCTTCTTGTGCGCCGGAATACCGAGCAGGCAGGTGCCGAGCCCCTGCTCGAAGGCCATCAGCGTCGCCTGGGCGATGCCCTGGCCGCAGTCCAGCTCGGTGAGGCCGCCCGCCTTGATGCCCTCCATCCCCGCCTGGAAAAACGGGATCAGCGTCTCGTCCAGGTATCGATGGCTCTGCTCCTTGTCGATGCCGACGGCGCCGACCTCCACCAGCTCGTGCAGGCGGTCGCCTTGGACGGCGAGCAGGCTCCAGTCGATGTACCAGACGATGATCACTGGGGCGAGGCGGAGTTGGAAGCCCGCGATCGCCGATCCCGGCGGAATCGCGTCCAGCACCTCCTTCGGGGCCGTGGCGCGCTCGATGACCACCGCCTTCAGCGCCTGCACGTTCCCCCAGAAGGAGGCCAGCGATGCGGCTTCCAGCATGCGCTGGATCTTCTCTCGCTCGACCGGCTTGTGGGGCAGAAGGAACCGTATGGATCGCCGCCGTCCGATTGCTTCTCTCAGTTCCATAGGAGTGTCCTTTCGGTGTGCTGTTGCGGTCCCGCCGTGCGGGACTGTTGTTTGGCAATTACTCTGTCCGCCGGACCCAAGGGGTGGGCTGGATCTGGCACCGATTTCCAATCACAGAGGGCTGGTCGCCTGCAAGCGAGTACGCTATGGAAACGGGTAAAGGGGGAGGACGATCTGGACCGATGATCCGTGCCGAGCTGACCGGCCACTATCGCGACGACGCCCGCTATCCGGCGGCGATGGTGAATATCACCAACCGCTGCAACCTCTCCTGCGAGCACTGCTTCATCTACCGGGACGGCAACCCGAACGAGGAGCCGGCATCGGTCCGCGACGAGATGAGCGACGACGCGATCCTCGAAACGCTGGCCGGCCTGCGCGACCGCCACGGGATCGTCTCGATGTTGTGGATGGGAGGGGAGCCGCTGCTGCGTCGCCGATTGCTCGCCGGGGGCGTGCGTCTGTTCCCGCGCAACACGATCACGACCAACGGCACGGTTCCGCTCGTCGACTTCGGACCCGGCGTGCTCTACGTCGTGAGCCTCGACGGCCCCGAGGATCTCAACGACGCCATCCGCGGGCAGGGCACCTATCGAAAGGTGCTGCGCAACCTGTCGCGCCTGCCGGCCGACTTCGCATCGCCCGTGCAGGTGCAGTGCGTGGTCACCAAACGCAACCAGCACCGGCTGGAGGAGCTGGTCGGCGCCTTGCGGTCGACGCGCGTGTGCTGGATGACGTTCTCCTTCTATGTGCCGCGCGCAGACGACACCAGCGGCGACGCGTGGGCGACGAACGCCGAGCGGGTTGCGGCGGTGCGGGAAGTGATGCGGCTCAAGGCCGCCTACCCCGGTTTTGTCCGCAACTCCGCGCGCAGCCTCGATCTGATGCTGCCGCCGCACTGCGAGCGCGTCACGGCCGCCTGCCCCGCGCAGGACAACGTGTTGCCGCTCTGGATGGACGGCCACCAGTTCGTCACGCCCTTCTGCTGCTACGGCAACGACGTGGACTGCACGCGCTGCGGCGCGTGGGTCGTGTTCAGCCTCGCCGCCAAGCTCGGCGTTGATGGGGATCGCGCCGCGGCCCGGGTGACGGAAGCGCTCGCGTGGAAGGGCGCCAGCGCGTAGGCTCTTCCGCCCAACTCCCGCTCGTCCTGAGACGAGGACCAGCAGCGCCCCGTCTGGTCCGGGCGAATCACCCGGCTTCGAGACGGCCACTTCGCGGCCTCCTCAGCCTGAACGCGTTGTTCATTACCAGCCTGGGAAAGGGTGATCGGTCGGGCGCCACCGGAGGCTAGCCGACGACGCCTCTTGCCTGCGAATAACGTTCAGTTATAGAGTCTGGCTCAACAAAAGGGGTGCGTATGGAGAAAATCGGTGCAGTCGACGCGTGGGCGTCGTTGATCACACCCGAGGCAGCGGAGCTCTGGAGCGAAGAGTTTCTGCACATCTTTCGCCGCTACAAGGTGGAGCAGCGCATGACCCGCGGCATGAGCGCCGAGGAGATGATCGCGGAGATGGACGCAGCGGATGTGGAGATCGCGGTGTTCTCGGCCTTCGATTACGGCGAGGTGCAGATCATGCCGAACGAGCGCGTCGCCGACTACGTGCGCCGCTACCCGAAGCGCTTCGTCGGCGCCGGCACGGTCGATCCGCGCGGGCGCCCGATGGATGTCCTGCGCGCCATCGAGCACATGGTGAAGGATCTCGGCATTCGCATCCTGCGCCTGGAGCCGTACGCCTACGGCGACGGAATGACCGGCGCGCCGCCGAACGCGAAGATGTACTGGCCGATCTACGCCAAGTGCTGCGAGCTGAATGTGCCGGTTGCCATTCAGGTTGGGCATACCGGTCCGCGCCTGCCGTCCGAGCCCGGACGGCCGATCTATCTCGACGAGGTCGCCCTGGCCTTTCCCGATCTCACCATCCTCGGCTGCCATCTTGGCCAGCCCTGGCACGAGGAGATGATGATTCTCGCGTGGAAGCACCCGAACGTGTACGTCGAGACCTCGGCGCGGCCGGCGAAGTTCTGGCCCGACTCCTTCAAGGAGTTCGTTCGTAGCTACGGGCAAGACAAGGTCATCTGGGCGACTGACTACCCGCTGGTTTCTTTCGACCGCGCCCGGCGCGACGTCGAAGAGCTGGGCCTGCCGCCGGAGGTGAAACGCAAGCTGCTGCGCGATAATGCATTGCGGGCGCTGAAGATCCAGCTGTAATCGGAACATGCGCAGCGCCGGAACGAGAGCCTGTATCGCCGGCATCGGCCAGACGCCGCTGGCGGCCTGCCTGGGCCGCTCAGCCTGGGCGCTGCAGGCCGAGGCAGTGCGCGCGGCGGTGGCCGATGCCGGACTGGCGCCCGCTGAGGTGGACGGGCTCATCACCGAGCCCGGCTACTCGCAGGGAGTCATCGAGGGCGTCACGCCTCACTTCCTGCGCCTGGGCGCGATGCTGGGCCTGGATCCCTCCTATACGGGCTCGGAGGTGATTGGCGGTGCGAGCGCGGCGGCCATGGTGCAGCGGGCGGCGATGGCGATTTCCGCGGGCTTGTGCGAGGTGTGCGTGTGCGTTTTCGGCGACACGCCGTCGCAAGCTCCCGGGGTCTGGGAGTACAGCCGCGGCGATGGCGCGGCGTTCGGTTTTTTCGGGGCTCCCGGCATGCACGCGTTGGCGGCGCGGCGCCACATGGCCCTCTACGGCACCAAGCCGGAGCAGCTCGGCGAGATCGCGCTCACCTTCCGCCGCCACGCCAGCCTGACGCCGCACGCGCAACAGCGAACGCCCATCACCCTCGACGACTACCTCGCCTCGCGCTTCGTCGTCGAGCCGCTGCGATTGCTCGACTGCTGTCTGATATCGGATGCAGCCGGCGCAGTGGTCGTGACCTCCGCGGCGCGCGCGCGAGACCTGAAGAGGCGCCCTGTCGCCATCGCCGGCTTCGGCCAGGCCCATTGCCTGACCGGGCTTGCCAGCTCCGACTATCTCACAGAGCTGCCCGCGCGGCGGGCCGGAAAGATTGCCTTCGAGATGGCCGGGCTCACGCCCGGCGACGTCGACGTCGCCGAACTCTACGACTGCTTCACGATCGTCGTGATCATGCAGCTCGAGGACTACGGGTTCTGCGCAAAGGGCGAGGGAGGCGGGTTCGTCGAGAACGGGAGCCTCGGCCTCTCCGGTCGCCTGCCGACGAACACCGCGGGCGGCCTGCTGTCCGAGGGCTTCGGCGGCGGCATGTTCCACATCATCGAGGCCGTGCGCCAGTTGCGCGGCGAGTGCGGCGATCGCCAGGTGCTCAATGCCGAGGTGGCACTGGTGAGCGGCCATGGGCTCGGGATGAACACACACTCGACGCTGATCTTGACGAGGAACTGAAGATGACCGAAGTCGCCTGGCCGCTTCCGAAGCCCGATGCAGTGACCCAGCCCTTCTGGGATGCCTGCCGCGAGCGCAAGCTTTGCTTCCAACAGTGCGACTCGTGCGGGCATCGATGGCTTCCACCTTCAGTGGTCTGCCCCCGTTGCTGGACCGCTTTCTTCACGTGGGTTCCGGCAGCCGGCACCGGAGCCGTGTTCAGCTTCGCCGTCTACCACCGCGCCTACCATCCGGCATTCAAGAGGCTCGTTCCCTACGTGGTGGCCGTGATCGAGCTCAGCGAAGGACCACGCTTGGTCAGCAACATCATCGAGGCCGCACCACACGAGCTTCGCGTCGGCATGGCCGTGCGCCTCGAGTTCCGCGACACGGACGGGTTGCCGCTTCCCGTGTTTCGCCCGGCTGAACCGGAGCAGCAGCCATGAGCGTGCGCTTTGAAACCCGTGACCGAGTCGCCCTGATCACCATTGACCGACGCGAGGCGCGCAACGCCATCGATCCCGAAACAGGCCGGCAGTTGGTGGAGGCGTGGCTCCGCTTTCGCGACACGGCCGAGCTGTGGGTGGCGGTGCTCACGGGTGCGGGCAGCGAAGCATTCTGCGCCGGTGCCGACCTGGGCGAGTTCTACCGGTCACTCACTCCGAGTGAACGGCTGGCGCGCGCCGAGACCGATCCCGGTCTGGGCGGCATCACCCGCAACCTGTTCATGGCCAAACCGGTCATCGCCGCCGTGAACGGCCACTGCCTGGCCGGCGGGTTCGAGCTGGCCCTCGCCTGCGACATCCGCATGGCGGCGGAGAACGCGACGTTCGGCCTTCCCGAGGTGACCTGGGGCTTCATCCCGGGTGCGGGCGGCACGCAGCGGTTGCCACGATTGGCACCGCTCGGCGCCGCCCTGGAGATCATCCTGACCGGCGAGCGGATTTCGGCCGCCGAGGCGTATCGGCTCGGCATCGTCAACCGCGTCGTTCCACCGGGCGAGCTGATGCCGGCGGCCCTGGCGCTTGCCGAGCGCATCTGCCGCAACGGCCCGCTCGCTGTGCGCGCGGCGAAGCAGGCCGTCTACCGCGGGCTGCATCTCCCGCTCGACGAAGCGCTGCGTCTGGAGCAGCTGCTCGCCGAGCCGGTGCGCCAGGCAGCCGGGATGCTCAAGGGCCGCAAATCGCTC
>JBBITY010000039.1:0-8510 GCA_037440565.1 Desulfurellales bacterium | reverse complement strand
ACGCGCAGGAGGGTCCGCGCGCCTTCGCCGAGAAGCGCCAGCCGGTCTTCAAGGGAAAGTAATGAAGCGCTCGAAACGCCCCACACCGGACACCGCGCGCGAGAAAGATGCCGCACACCGCACCCCGCACGGCGCACGCAAGTCGATTGGCGACTTCATCCGTTCCGGAGACTTCTCGGCCTACTGGGAGACGCGCATCAGCCAGGCCGGTACGGGCAGGATCCTCGTGCGCGGCTACCCGGTCGAGGAGCTGATCGAGCACCTCAGCTACATCGAGAGCATGTGGCTGATCATCCGCGGGGCGCTGCCGGACGAGCGCCAGGCGGGGATCCTCGATCTGGTGATGCGCAGCGGCATGGATCAGCAGTTCATCAACGCCGCGGTGTGCGCCGCGCGTTTCACCGCCTCGGCCTTTCCCGAGTCCCCGATCCCGGGCATTGCCAGCGGCATGCTGGCGACCGGCTCGGTCACCGGCTCGCCGCAGGAATGCGCCGAGATGCTCTACGAGGCGCTCGAACGGAAAGCCGGCGAGGGTCTCTCCGATGAGGCGGTGGCGCGGGCCGCGGTGGAGGAGCGGCTCCGCACCAGGGGCTACGTTGCCGGCTTCGGCCACCCGCTTCACAAGCAGCGCGAGCCGCGCGCCGAAACCTTGCGCCGTCTGGTGCGCGCGCAGGGCGGCTGGGGTGCGGCCGGTGCGCTGCTCGACGCCGCGGGTGCGGCCCTGGCGGCGGTCAAAGGTCGCGTTCTGCCGATGAATCTCGCCGGTGCAATCGCGGCTTGCATGGTTGACGTGGGGTGGCACCCACTGGAGATCGGCGCCCTCGGCGCCATCGGGTACGCTCCCGCGCTGCTGGCGCACGTGGTCGAGGAGATTCGCGAGGGCGTACCGCTGCGCATCATCCCCGACGCCCTCGGCGCGCGGTACGCCGGCCCACCCGAGCGCCACTTGCCGGCCGAATTTCGAGCCCGGCGCAATCCGAAACCCAAAATCCAAAATCGAAAATCGCCATGATCCATCCGTACTCCCACTACCTGGCCCGCGCGGCTGCCCGCTCGCCGGAGAAGATCGCCCTCATCGATGGCGACACATCCTTTACGTACGCGCAGCTCAATGAGCGCGCCGGTCGCCTGGCCGCGGCGCTGCGGGCGCTCCGGCTCGAACGTGGCGATCGCGTGGCGATCGTGCAGGAAAACAACCACCGCTACGTGGAGGCGGTGTGCGCCGTGGCGCGCGCAGGCGGTGTCTTCGTACCGATGCTGGGCGCGCTCACCGAGCAGGAGCATGCCTACATGGCGGCCGATGCCGGCGCGCACATCGTCATTGCCCTCAGCACGGAGGGAACGGAACGCGCGCTGCGACTCCGTCGCGCGAAGCCCGATCTGCTCGTCATCGGACCCGGTGCCGGCGAGCTCGACTACGAGCAGTTGCTGGCAAGTCACTCACCGCATGACCCACGCTTCGACGGCAGCCCGGACGATCTCGCGCAGATCCTCTACACCTCGGGAACCACCGGCAAACCCAAAGGTGTGATGCATTCGCTGGCCAGCACCAGCGCGGGCATTGCCGCGTGGGTGACCGGCGT
Organism: Desulfurellales bacterium; assembly: GCA_037440565.1. Taxonomy (GTDB): domain Bacteria; phylum Desulfobacterota; class Binatia; order HRBIN30; family CADEER01; genus JBBITY01. The sequence continues at coordinate 6,927 of JBBITY010000039.1, read as the reverse complement.
GGGCATCCGGCACGAGGATCGCCTGCTCGGTCAATTCGCGCTCAGTCACTTCGGCGGCCGGCTGATGGACTCCGGCATCTGCACCGGAGCCACCCTTGTCATCCTGCCGCGTCCCGATCCGGTGCGCATTCTCGCCACCATCGCCGAGCAACGGATCACCATCCTGCTCATGGTTCCCACGCTCATGCAGATGCTGCTGGATCATCCGGACGTGTCGCATGCCGACCTGTCGAGTCTACGCATCGTACTCTATGCGGCCGCACCCGCCTCGCCGACCCTCGTGCGCCGGGCCTTCGCTGCCTTCGGCCCGATCCTCGTTACCGGGTTCGGGCAAACCGAGGCGTACGGGCTGAACACGTTCATGTCGGCCGAGGAACATCGCGCTGCGCTCGAAAACGGCGGCCGACTCGCCTCGATCGGACGCGAGGCGGACGCCTGGGCGCAGGTCCGCCTGCTCGACCCGGACGGAGCCGAGGTTGCACCCGGCGAAGTCGGGGAGATCTGCGTGAGTGCCCCCTGGGTGATGAAAGGCTACTGGAACTTGCCCGACCTGACGGCGCAAACGCTGGCAGGCGGCTGGCTGCACACACGCGATCTCGGCCGCCAGGACGCGGACGGCTACTTCTACATCGCCGACCGCAAGGACGACATGATCATCAGCGGCGGCCACAACGTCTACCCGCGCGAGGTCGAGGACGTGATCGCTGCCATTCCCGGCGTGCGCGAGTGCTGCGTGATCGGGGTGCCCGATCCGAAGTGGGGCGAGGCCGTGCGTGCCGTCGTCGTTGCCCACGGCGTCGGCGAGGCGGACATCATCGCGCACTGCAAGAGTCGTCTCGCCGCCTTCAAGGTACCGAAACAAGTCGCTTTCGTTTCCGCGCTGCCGAAGAGCAGCGTCGGCAAGATCCTCCGCCGCGAGGTGCGCGAGCCATTCTGGAAAGGCCGCCAGCGGCGCGTGCACGGAGCCGAATGAGCAGTCCAGGCGACGACGCAAGCGCGCTACCGATCCATTGCGGCGCGGGTCCCGCTCGAGGCCGGCACCTTGGTTGCGGGCAGTCATGCCGCCCGTCTCAATCGAGCGACCTTGATCCGACCCGCATGCCTTCTGGCCCGAGCCAGATCATAGGCTGCCTGAAGACGAAGCCAGGTCTCGGCACCGCCGCCAAAAGCCTTATCGAGGCGGATCGCCATCTCGGGCGAGATGCCCGCACGGCAGTTGACCAGATCGGAAAGCTGCTTTCGACTCACACCGAGCAGGCGGGCCGTCTTGGCTACGCTCAAGCCAAGCGGTTCCAGACAGTCATGGCGGACCGAAAGGCCGGGGTGCGGCGGGTTCTTCATCGGCATCATCTTCCTCCTAGTGGTAGTCGATCAGATCGATGTCTCTGGCATGGCCGCCTTCGAAGCGGAAGACCACCCGCCAGTTGCCGGACACGCTCACGGACCAGAGGCCCGCAAGGTCACCGTGCAAGCGGTGAAGCCGAAACCCGGGCAGGTCCATGTCAGCGGCGCTGGATGCTTCTTCCAGCCGTGCAAGGATGCGTTCGATCTTGTCCACATGCTGCGGTGGCAACCGGCGTCGGTCCCCTCTTTCGAAAAGTAACTTCAGGCCCGTATGCCGGAAACTCTGAATCACTTGTCACCTGTAACCTACCACCTCTCACCAGTCAAAGGCGAGCGGTGACACTCGGCGACCAAGAACGATCGAGTGCGAACGAGACCTCCAGGCCCGCGAGCCAGTGAGCTCGCAGCCACGGAAAGTGCAGGAGCAGCCATGGCATTCCCCCCGTACACTGAAGAGCACCATCTCTTCCGCGAAGCGGTGCGCGCCTTTGCCGAAAAGGAGATCGCACCGCATGCGGAAAAGTGGGACGAGGCACAGGGCTTCCCCGGAGACCTGTTCCGCAAGGCCGGGGCGCAGGGGCTCCTCGGCGTACGCTTCGACCCGGCGTACGGCGGCAGCGGGCTCGACTACTGGTACACCGGCATCATGATTGAAGAGCTGATGCGCGGGCGTAACGTCGGCGTGGTGGTCAGTCTGATGGTGCAGTGCGAGATCGCAACGAGCATCATTCACGCCTACGGCTCGGAGGATCTCAAGCGCGAGTGGCTGGTCCCCGCCATCAAGGGCGAACGCATCGCCGCCCTCGGCATCACCGAGCCCGGCGCCGGGTCGAACGTGGCCGGCCTGCGTACCACCGCCCGGCGCGACGGCGACTACTACGTCGTCAACGGGTCGAAGATCTTCATCACCAACGGGACCATCGCCGACTTCGTCACGCTGGCGGTGCGCACCGGCGGACCCGGGCCGCACGGGATCAGCGTGCTGATCGTACCCACCGACACGCCCGGCTTCACCGTCGGCCGCAAGCTGCGCAAGGTGATGGCCCACGCCTCGGACACGGCGGAGCTGTTCTTCGAGGATTGCCGCGTGCCCGCCCGCAATCTGGTCGGCGAGGAAGGACACGGCTTCTACAACATCATGCGGCTCTTTCAGGGCGAACGCCTGGTGCTCTCGTACATCACCAACAGCTGGATGCGCGAGATCCTCGACGAAACGCTCCGCTACGCGGGGGAGCGCGAGGTGTTCGGAAGCAAGATTGCCGACATGCCGGTGTGGCGGCATCGCCTCGCCGATGTGATGGCGCAGCTCGAAGCCTCGCGCACGCTCGCCTGGTACGCCACCGAGCTGATGTGCGCGAACGACCCGCAGGCCGAGACGTACGTGTCGATGGCGAAGCTGTTCGCCGGCGAGCTGTTCAAACGCGTGGCCGCCGAGTGCGATCAGCTCTTCGGCGGTTACGGCTGCATGGAGGAGTACTTCGTCGCACGCGCGACCGGCGGCATCAGCGGCTTTGCCATCGGCGCCGGCACGAGCGAGGTCATGCGCGAGATCATCGCGCGCAGGCGGTTGGGGAAATGAGCGCCGAGAATCTGCCGTCTCTGAGAGCGGGTCAGCGCACTCCCAGCACCGGGTCGGGGCTCTCTGGATGTCCTAGCTTCACCTTTTGCTCGACCGGGTCGACGAGGAGGTCGAGACGTTCCAACGTGACGACCTCGGTGCCGGGTGGTCCGCACACGGCGTCGGTCACCGCGCCCGTCCGTCGAAGCGCAGCGTGATGGGGCCGCACACCACCCCTCGCTCGGAACGCCCGTCGGCGTACTCTACGGTCGCCGTTCCGATCTCCTGTAAACCGAGTTCTCGGACCGTTGCTTCCGGCAGCCAGTTCAACATGGCCCCCGTGTCTACAACAACGCTGATCTCCAGCTTCTTCGTGGGATCAGCGCTGTTCTGCAGCTCGACATGTGCCCTGACTTCACCCATCAACGCAACCCTACATGAAGCGCGCGCGGCCGTCGAGCCCGAAGGAATTCAATGGTGAATCGCAACCCGGAGCATCTTCGCGCCCTCGTTGCCGAAGCGATCCCCTTTCTGCGGAAAGTGCCGGTGGAAGTCGACGAGATCACGCCCCAGCGCGTGCGGCTGCGTTTCCGGCACGACCCCGCCAACAACAACTACATCGGCACCACGCATGCCGGGGCGATCTTCACGTTTGGCGAAACGTGTGCCGGGGTTGCCGCCGGTGCGGCGTTCGACCTCACGCGCCTGCGCATGGTGGCCCGCCGTGCGGAGATCGAATACCGCAAGGCCGTGACCGGCGAGCTGACGAGCGTGGTGGAGATCCCCGGCGGCACCGCGACGGCGGTCATGGAGGCGGTCGAGCGCGAGGGCCGAGCAACGCTCCCCGTGAAGGTGACGATGCGGAACTCGATGGGCGAGACGGCGGCGGAGATGACGGTCGAGTACCACTTCCGGAAGGTGTCATGAAGGCAGCGCGCTACTACACCGGTCATCGCGGTTGCGCCGTGGAGGAAACGGCCAGGCCCGCTCCCGGTCCGGGGCAGGTCTTGGTTGCGCTGAAGGCGGCCGGCCTCTGCGGCACGGACCTGCACATCGCCTGGGAACAGAGCTTTCCCGTCGCCGCGAGCCCGATCACCCCGGGGCATGAGGGAGCCGGAGTCGTGACCGAGCTGGGGCCGGATGTATCCGGTTGGTCGGCCGGCGATCGTGTCATCTTCTACCCGAGCATCTCCTGCGGCAGCTGTCGGGCCTGCCGGAACGGGCGCCTCTCTCTCTGTCCAAACGCTCGCATCTTGGGTGTGCACGTGGACGGCACGTTCGCCGAGTACGTGTCCGTGCCGGCGGCGGGACTCGTGTCTCTTCCCGAGCGCGTGTCCTTCGAGGCGGGTGCCATTCTCAGCGACGCGGTTGCCGCGGCGTACCACGCGGTGGCCAAACGCGCGGTGGTGCGAGTGGGCGAAACGGTGGCGATTTTCGGCTGCGGCGGCGTGGGATACCATGGCCTGCTCTTCGCGAAGCACGCAGGCGCCGCGCGCATCGTGGCGGTGGATACCTCCGGCGGGGCCCTCGCCCGCGCCCGGCGCGCCGGCGCCACCGATCTCGTCAATGCCCGCGAGCAGGAGCCCGCCAAGGCCATCCGCGCGCTCACCGGCGGTGAGGGTGTCGACGTGGCGTTCGAGTTCGTCGGCAGCGCCGCCACGGTGGCCGAGGCGCTGCGCAGTGTCGGGCGTCCCGGGCGCGTGGTCGTTGTCGGTGTTGGGTCGGATCGTGTCGAGCTGCCGCCGCTCACGGCGTTCGTGGGCAAGGAGCTCGCGATCATCGGTTCCATGGGGTCGTACCGTGAAGATTTGGGCGAGGTGCTATCACTCGTCGAGAGGGGATGGATCGATCTCGACGGATCGGTCACGCATCGCTTCCCGCTCGATCAGATCAACGTCGCCTTCGAGGCACTGGCCACCAAGGCAGGCGATCCCGTGCGAGTGGTGGTGACGCCGTAACCGCCCGGACAACAGAACCACACAGCGGAGAAAACCATGAGCTACGAATTCCTCACTGTCGAGACAAAAGAGCAGGTCCGTACCATCCGTCTGAACCGCGAGCAGAAACGCAACGCGCTGTCGATGAAGATGCGCGACGAGATCGAGACGTGCTTTCGCGAGGCGGAGCGCGATCCGGGCGTAGCGGTCGCGGTGCTCACCGGCGGCGAACGCGTGTTCAGCGCGGGCTTCGACCTCCAGGAGGTCGTCAGCACTCAGTTTCAAACCTTCCGCTACCGCGCAAGAGAGTTTGCCGAGGCGGTGTATGGATTCTCGAAACCCCTGATCACGGCAGTAAGCGGTCCTGCCATGGCGGGCGGCTTCGATCTGGCGTTGGCCGGCGACTTCATCATCGCCTCTGAGACGGCCGTCTTCGCGCATCCGGAAGTCAACTTCGGCGCACCACCGGCACTCGCTGTGCTGTGGACGCGTGTGGGGCTCGCAAGGGCCAAGGAGCTGGCCATGCTCGGATCGCGCGTGACGGCGGAGGAAGCGCTGCGCACTGGTCTCGTCAACCGCGTCGTGCCCGTGGAGCGCCTGCTGGTCGAAGCCTTGGAGCTGGCACGGGAGCTAGCGGCGAAACCACCCGCGGCGGTGCGAGTGACCAAGGCCGTCGTCCGCCGCATCGCCACCCTGGAGCTCTTTGCGGGCATGCAATTGGAGGCGGAGATGGGCGAACAGGTGCTTGGCGATCCCGACAACATCGCGCGAGCGGCAGCGTACTTCGGCGGTGTGAAGGAGAAGAGATAGGGAGGAGGAAAGCCGATGGTCAGTTTTGAGCTCACCGAAACGCAGCGCATGGTGCAGGACATGCTGCACCAGTTTGCAGAGAACGAGATGCGACCTGTCGCCGCCAGACACGACGAGGAAGAGTCGGTTCCTTGGGAGCTGATGGAAAAGGCCGAGGCCACCGGAATCATGATGTCGTACGTGGGTGATGGTTCGGGGGCCGGGGGGATGGACGGCCAGTTCAATATGCTCGGCGTCCTCGCGGCCGAGGAGCTTGGGTGGGGCTGTGCCGGCCTTACCATCGCGATCAACGGCACGCAGTTCGCCGCAGGCGTCGTCGCGCAGATGGGCAGTCCCGAGCAGAAGCGCCTGTTTAACGACTGTCTGCGAGGGCGCGATGAGCACGCGCACGTGAAGGTGGCGGCGATGGGCTTCACCGAGCCGCAGGTCGGCTCGGACGTGTCGAAGATCATGACCACGGCGCGGCGCGACGGCGCGCACTATGTGCTTAATGGGCAAAAGCAGTTTGTAACCAACGGCTCCATTGCCAGCGTGTACGTGATCTGGGCGACGCTCGACAGGCAGGCCGGGCGCGCTGGATTGCGCGCGTTCATCATCCCGCGCGACACGCCGGGACTCCGCCCAGGAGAAAAGCTGCGCAAGATGGGCATCCGGGCCTCCGACACCGCTCCCGTCTACCTGGATGATTGCCGTGTGCCGGAGACCTGCATGATGGGCGAGCCGCGCACGGGCTACGGCGGCGCGAAGCGGATTTTCGACACGACGCGACCGATGGTGGCGGCGCTGTCGCTCGGAATCGCGCGCGCCGCGCTCGAGTACGCGGTGGCGTACGCAGCGGAGCGCGAGCAGTTCGGCGGGCCCATCGCCAGCAAGCAGGGCGTCGCCTTCCTCCTCGCCGAGATGGCCATGGAGATCGAAGCGGCGCGCGCGCTGACCTAAAAGGCTGCATGGCTGGCGGACCAGCGCGAGCCGAACGCAACCCTCGCGGCGATGGCCAAGGCCAAAGCGGCCGCCGCGGCGATGGACGTCACCACCAACGCGGTGCAGATCCTAGGTGGATACGGCTACGTCCGCGACCATCCGGTGGAGAAGTGGATGCGCGACGCGAAGGTCATGGACATCTTCGAGGGTACCGGGCAAATCCAGCGCGCCATCATCGCGCAGGGACTGACCGGGATCGACTGCAAGTGAACCTCCCCATGAGCATCCCCGCCCACGAGTTGCTGTCGGAACGCGCAACGATTGCTGCCTTCTTCGATGTGGACAAGACGATCGTGC
>JBBITY010000038.1:0-15557 GCA_037440565.1 Desulfurellales bacterium | reverse complement strand
ACTGCTTTCGGATCATTATGGACTTCGAGGCCTACCCTTGCTGGTCGTCGGCAGTGAGGAAGGTGCACGTGCTCGAACGCGACAGCGCCGGATTCGGGCGAGTGGTCGAGTTCCGGATCGACATGCGCTTCAAGAGCATCCGCTATGTTCTCGCATACGACTATCGGAAACCGACCGAGCTGACCTGGCGTTCGGTAGGTGGCGACGTCGAATCGATCGAGGGCGCTTACCAGTTTCGCAGATTGGGGCCTCGGCTCACCGAGGCCACCTGTCGTCAGGCTGTTCAGCTTGGCTTCTGGGTCCCGGGGCCGATCCGCAAGCTCGCGGAACGCACCGCGCTGCGGCAGTCCGTGCTGGAATTCAAGGAAGAGGTGGAACGACGAGTCGCCGGACCCCCATCGCGTTCGAGAGCCTAAGGTCGGCGCTCTCGCTTCCAGGTCCGGTACTTGTCCTCGAACAGCGACCGCTCCTGTGGCGGCATCCGGCGGTAGCGCTCGTAGTTTTCTCGAATGCGGTCCCGCTCTTCCTCCGGCATCTGTCGCCACCGTTCGTACTGCTCCTCGACCTGTCGCTGGCGCTCCTCCGGCAACTCGCGGTGGCGCCGGTAATTCCGCAATGCGTCGAGCCGCTCACCGGGACCGTACTCTTGCCACTGTTGCGCCGAGAGTCGCACCGCCAACGGCGCAGCGAGAACGGCCACTCCCGCCAAGACCGGGAGCAGGCCGACGCGACCGCGTGCCATCGTCAACCGTTCGGGGCGGTCTCCGGCGTCTCCAGCGGCACCGCCTGGACCGTCTCGAAGTGTTCAAGCGCGTCGAGGTGTTCAAACAAGGTGTAATCGCGGAATAGATCGGGCTTCTCCGCTACCACCGGCGGTGGGTCCGCAACGCCGGCCGCGATGAGGAGGGGATTAAGCGCGGGCACCAACACGAGGAGCGCGCCGGCAACGGCCGCCGCGACGGCCAAGCGCGAAGCCAGCGCCCAGCGACGCGGCGGGACCCGCTCTTTGTCGAGTCGCGCGGCCAGACTGCGACCGAGCCGTTCCGCATCGATGTCCGCCGTCTCGGCCACCAGCGCAAGCAATCGCCGCTGCTGTGCGACGCAGCGCGCGACCTCCTCCTGGAAGGCAGCACAGTGCGGGCAGTGGAACAGATGGGACCGGACCGCCGCCGCCCGCGTCGGGGACAGCTCGCCGTCGACCAGGGCCGTTAGATCGCGCCGGAACCACCAGCACCACATTGGGTCACGCCCCCTCGCCCCACCGCTCGCGCAGGCTCGCGGTGGCACGATGGATGAGGCTCTTTACCGCCGACACGGAGCACCCGAGGCTCCGGGCTACTTCGGCGTAGGACAAGCCCTCGACCCGCGCCAGCCACAATGCTGCCCGCTGCTGCGGCGGCAACTGAAGCAGTGCCACGCGCATGCGATGTAAGTCCTCTTGCGCCAACACGTTGTCTTCGCTGCTCCGCCCGCCCGCATCCGCAACCATTGCCGTACTCGATTCCTCCGCACTCCCCTCGGTCTGTGGGAGTGGGCGCTGAATCACCCGATGTTCCGGCCGGCGGCTTTCGCTTACGCACAAATTCGCCACAACTCGGTACAGCCACGTGGCGAACCGCGCGCGCGGTTGGTACCGCCGCCGCGCGCGGTAGATTTGTAAAAAGGCTTCTTGCACCAACTCTTCCGCTCGCATGCGCGAACCAACAATGGAGAGGGCGAAGCCGGTCACCTGACGTACGTACTTTCGAAACAGTGCTTCGAACGCTGCTCGGTCATCCCGCTGGACGGCCAGCATCAACTGGACGTCCGGATCCTCGTCCGGCTTCACTCTGCATCCGATCGGTTAACGCATCCGGCAGACAGAAGTTGCACCCTCGGAAGCGCTGGCCTGGACAGTCCATGATCCCGGCGCGGCCCGCTGCGCCCGGCCGACTTCGGCCCGACGCCCCTTTGATCCGCGTTGATCTGGAGGGAGCGCCCGCGACGAATTCCTCAGCGGCTCGCCAAACACACTCGCCCAAGGAACCAAAAGAGCGCCCAGGCTACCCGCGCGCGGCTCGCGAGGGCAGCCGCTTCTTCGCTGCCCTGGCGCGCCTCTTCCTGGCCTCGGCGCGCTTCGCGGGACGGGACTTCTTCGCGGAGGCTGCGGGTTTCTTGCGAGCGCTCGAACGTTTCTTCGCAAGCGGCGCTGAGCGGCTGGGGATTCGCCGGGAGAGCTGATATTTTATCTTGCTTGCGAGTTGCCCATACAACATGTTCAGGCGGTCTCGGTCAAAGCGCTGTAAGGCTTCCTCCATCCGCCGTTGGTGGTCCTCGAGGTAGGTGATCAGGTACTCCTTCCCACGCACCCGCACGCGCTCCGGCACCTTCCGCCGCGCCTCCACGACCCGGACGATTTCGTGCAAAATGCTGCGGTCAACCGGCTGCGTCACCCCTACCCCGCCCTGCGGACTCCGCTCCGCACTGATGGCAAGGCTTGTAGCACGGAATTTCCGTGCCGCAAAGGACGGTCCCTGACTAACCGGGACGGTCCCCCGTTGTGTCAGCCGTCGGGGTCGGAGTTGGCCTCGATAACAGCTCTTGGCTCATCCGCAGGCCACGCGGCGGGGTCAGAGTTGGCATTGGTGTCGATGACGGGGGCGCCGGAAGGACCACCCCAGCCGAACCATCACTCCCGCAACCCGAGGTGGAGACCCCGGCCATGACGGTCGCTGCCAATGTGAAGAACACTATCCTCCATCTGCCACGGCTACCTGGAACGCCCATCGATCTGCCTGCCCCTGCGCTGAAGACCCCTGGCGCTGCTTCAACTGCGGTTTCCGTTATCTTACTTGCACCCCGGCTGTCAAAACCAGGGCCGTCAGCCGTCTGGGGCGGGTCCTGGAGAGGTCTGGTCACTCCGCGAGTTCGCACGAGGGGCCTGGGCGGAAAGGCCGCCGAACCGCCGCAGTCCTTTCGCCAATTGGCGGAGTCGCTGCGCCGCGTGGTAGTGGATCGTCCCTTGCTCCTGTACGGTGCCTGCCTTGACACCTGTGAGCACCTCGATTGCTTCGTCGATGGTCCGCACGCCATAGAGGTAAAACTGTCGGGCCCTGATGGCCTCCATCACGTCGTGGTTCAACACCAGGTTCGAGATGTTCTGGACGGGAATCACCACACCCTGCTCTCCGGTGAGTCCGACCTCTCGGCACACATAGAAGTACCCCTCCACCTTCTCGTTCACACCGCCAACCGGCTGGACCTCCCCGAACTGATTTACGCTTCCGGTCACAGCCAAGTCCTGTCGCAGCGGGATGCCGCTGAGACTGGAAATAAGCGCGGCCAGCTCAGCCACCGACGCGCTATCACCCTCGATTCCACTGTATGACTGCTCGAACGACAGACTTGCCGAGAGGCTAAGGGGAAAATCCTGGGCGTACATGTGGCGCAGATAGCCCGCGATGATGAGAACGGCCTTGTCGTAGGTCTTGCCGCTCATGCGCGCCTCGCGGTCGACCGCGACAACCCCGAGCGCCCCCATGGAGACGCTGGCCGTGATGCGGGACGGGCGGCCGAACTCGTAGCCCGCCACGTTCAGCACCGCAAGCCCGTTGAGCTGCCCTACTCGCCGACCAGCCACATCGACGAGCAAGACGCCGTCGCGGACTAACTCGCGAATCTTGGCCTCCGTTCGGTTGAGTCGAAACGTGCGCTGTTCGACGGCTTTCCGCACATGCTCCCCTGTCACTTGTTGGCTGCGGTCGTCTTTGCTCGCCCAGAAAGCGGCCTCGCGCACCATGTCCGCGAGATCGTCCCACTGACTGGGCAGCTTGCGCCGGTCGCCCACCGAGCGAGCCGCAAACGCCATCAACTCCACCACCGCCTCCGCGCTGAACGGCGGCAGACGCTCGGCGCGCACGATGCGCGCCGTTTGAGCGACGAAGTTGCGCCGCGCTGCCTCGTCGCTGTCCGCCTCGTAGCCGAAATCCGCCCTCACCTTGAATATCTCGCGAAACCCTTCATCGTAGAAGTAGAGCAATTGGAAAATCTCGCTGGGGCCCGTGAGGATGACGCGCGTGTCGATCGCCATGGGCTCCGGCTTCAGCGTGGACGTGGCGAAGAGCGCGAACGGATCGTACGCCTCGATTTCGAGCTGCCCGGTCTTCAAACACTGCTTGAGGGCCCGCCACACCAAGGGCTCGGACAACGCATCGAGCAGGTTGATGATGAGACACCCGCCGTGGGCTTGCAGCAGTGAGCCGCCCATCACGCGGGTAAAGTTGGTTACCAGCTTGCCGTAGCGGTCCACCATCCGCTCGACGGCGCCGAAGACATTCTTGTAGGTCGGTGAGGACTCGACGATGATCGGCGGGCCCTGGCTGGCGCTGTTATCGACCAGTACGTTGACCTCGAAATCCAGCAGCGCATCCTCCTCGCCACCGGCGCCCGGCAACAAGAACGGCGGCAGCGGCGCGGGAGCGGGGCTCTGTTCCTGAAAGGCACCGAGGTTATCCAGAATGTGCTCCCGCACGTCGGCCAAATAGCGCCGCACCTCCTCGTGGGGGTAGCGCTCCATCAGTTCTTCGATCAGCGGGCTGATTGCCTCTTCAGCGACCCGGCGTTCAGCCGATTTGACCTCGCGCGTGAGTCGCCGCAACAAGGTGCGGTGCTGCCGCAGAACCGCTTTGACCTCGCGGCTCAACTCGCGCTGACGGCGGCGCAGTTCGGTGCGCTCCGCCTCTGACATAGCCTCGATTTCCTCCGGTTCCATCGGACGCCCAGCCTTGAGCGGAATGAACAGGATGTCCCCGGCGGGACCCGGCCGGAGCGCAAATCCGGCCTGTTCCGCGTGTTGCGCGAGACGGCGATTCACCTCCTCGCCTTGCTCGCCGAACTGCTCTGAAAGGCGCTCCTTCTCCTCTTCGAAAGTCTCCTTGCGGAAGGTTTCCGGCAACAGCCGGCGGCACTCCCCCACCAGCTCCCGCATATCCTGCCGCAGCCGTGCCCCCCATCCCGCCGGCAGATAGAGCGCGTGGGGCCGATCGGGGTTACGAAAGTTCTGCACGAGCACGCGATCGCCGGGCGGCGGTCGGCCGGCTGTAAAACGCCGCAACAGCTCCGCGATATGTTGCTCGCGCTGCGGCCCCCCGAGCCCACACACGTAGATATTGAACCCGGCATGCCGCACCCGCAGGCCCAGCTCCAGCGCTGCCAACGCGCGCTCCTGGCCGAACCAGTCACCGTCCTCTCGCACCTCGTCGGTGGTGGTGAAGTCCAGATCCGCCGCCTTCACGGGGAACACCAGCTCCTCGTAACTCACCGCGGGCACCGCAGGGGCCGGGATCAGGTCGCCGCTCTTTTGCTCGGCCATCACGGTGCCGTTACGACCGTACCAACGCGACGCGTACTCGGAGCACCTCGCCATCGAAGCGCGCTTCGATGGCGCTCACCGTTGCCCCGGGAGGGAGAAGAAACGTCTCCTGAAAGCGCTCCTCCTGACTCGCCCGCACCTCCGCCGCTTCGGTCGACGCCGCCTGCACCTGCCGGCGGTGGAGCGTGACCGTCAGCCGCGCCCCCTCTACCGCAATGCTGAGGTCGCGCGGTCGCGGACCAGGGACAGGAATCTCGACTTCGACTTCCTGCAGCGGTTCGGGAGCGCGCTGCGGCCGCGGCCGTCGTCCGGCGGGATACCGCCAGGGGTCATGCACGAGCTGGTCGAACAGCCGATCGATCTCATCCAGCAAGCTCGGCAGCGACACCGCGCGACCTCCACTCTCCGGCGATCAGCGGATAGCACAACCGACCGCCCTCGACAAAGCGGGCCCGGGAACCCAGTCCTGATAGAGCCTCGTAGCGAGACTGCTTCACAGGTGCAACTTCGTCAACCCGCTTCGCGAACTCCGTCCCCGTCCGCGGCGATCACCAGTTCCAGCGAGGACACCACCCGCGTCAGGGCTAGTCCGATATCCTGCGGCGTCAGCGTTGTCTCCCGCACGACGCGCAGGGCCGACTGGGTGAATTCCTTGACGTTCAGGGGCGCGGTCCAGAGAATGGCGACGCTGAGGTCAACCGTCTTCGGCTCGGCCCGAAGCCGGCTCACCACCCGCAAACCTTCGCCCTTGGGCAAATTCAAATCGATGAGGACCACCTCGGGCTTGACCATCGGGACCAGATCGAGCGCCTGCCGCCCATCGAATGCGATCGCGGTCGAGCAACGCACCCGCCCGAGCACTTCGCGCAAGCCGTTCATCATGTCGACGTCCTCACTGACTGCCAGCAAGCGCTGGAGTCCACCGGGGCGCCCCAACAATCGGCTCGCGCAGGCGTCAGGCTCGAAGGGGTGTGGAAAGAAATCCGCCAGGCCGATGATCAAACCGTGCCCGCCGTACGCGCAGTAGACAAACGCGCACGGGTCGTCGATCCCCCACCGCGCCGGATCGGCAATGGCCGCTATGGGCTCTACGCTGCGCGCCAACAGATTGACCGCCAGCAGCCGTTGGCCGCCTGCTCGTCCCTCGGCTCCCAGTGCCTGCGCGGCTGTCGTGTATTGGGTGTGGGGAAATCGCCCAATCACCGTCCGTACGGCATCCTGGCAGGCGACATCGTCGTCGAGGTGAATGACGGTGATCGGTTGTCCGCGCTGCTCAGCGACGCGCCGGGCGGGCTGTTTGACGGGTTCCGCCGCGGGCAACCCGACGGCGTGGCCTTCCTGCTGAGCCGGCGCCGACGCGGAAGCGGCGGCCGAGGACAGGACGCCCGTCGTCTCCCGGCTCGCTCGTTCCAGACGCGGCGGCAGGGAACGAGCGGACTCCGACTCGCGCATGCGGAGCTCCAGCAGGTCTCGCTCCTGGCGGGCGGTTTCAAGCTGCGCGATTGCGTCATCGCACGTCGCCTGCAAAACGCTCAACTGCTCGTTCAACTTCTGAATCTCGACCTCCCGCTGCCGCAGCAGTTCCGACCGCTGGTTCAGCTCCAACATGTAGCTGCTCACGGTGCTTGAATGCCGTTGCGCGGCTTCACGGTGTTGCCGCTCCAAATCCTCGATCCTGGCCTGCAAGCGCGCCGTTTCCCCGCGCTGCCGGTCCCCATCCTCAGCGGAGGCAACGCGCCGCCGCAATTGTTCGCATTCGCGATCGAGGCTGTCGCGCAGCGCCCGCAGCGTGTTCATTTGCTCGCGCAGGCTCTCGCGTTCGCACTCAGCTTCCGCGAGCCGTGCTTCAAGGGCGCCGATCCGTTCGCGCAACGCGGGCACGGCCTCGGCGCTCTCCAGTTTGGCGGCATCCTGCTCACTGCGCTGGCGTTGCTCACGCAGCAACGCGGACTCCAATTCCGCGATGCGCGCCCGCGCTTCCGCCAAAGCGCTGTCCAGCGCGTCCCTGAACCGCGTTTGGCTCTCGAGGTCGCTCCACAATGCAGCAGCGTGTGCCTGTTCCTTGAGCAATAGCTCTTGCAATTCATCGGTGGCTGCTTGCAGGACCTTTTCGCGCTGTTGTGCGGCACTGAGGAGGCAACCGAGCTCCGCCATCCGTGCGGTCGCCTCTTGACCTTCAATCACAGCAGCCTCTCGCGCGGCCTCCTTCTCTGCCGCTTCGTGCCGGAGGCGGTCAACCTCCTCCGTCAACCTTCCCACACGCTCTCTCCACTGCTCAATGTCGGCCCGCAGCGCATCGCGCTCTTCGGTAAGAAGGCGCTGCGCGTCTCGAGCGTCGTCCCATTGCGCTTGAATCTCATCACGCTGGGCACAGAGAGCGCGGATTTGTTCGGCTGCTTGCGCCGTCTCCGATTCGAGTGCGGCGAGCCGCCCAGCAAGCTCCGCTTGTACGGCCGCGGCCGCGGCGAGCTGCTCCCGGGCGGCATCGAGTTGCGACTCGCGCTCACTGAGGTCGTGCTGCAACTGCGTCTCACGCTCGGCGTGCGCCGCCACCAGTCCTTCCAGCTCGCTGGTCCGGTTCGCCAGCGCCGCATCGTACTCCGCCATACGGCTGGCCAGATTCCGTCCCGCTGCCTCGAGCTCCTCCTCCACACTGACGAGCCGGCCGAGCAACTCCTCCCGCTCCCGCCGCCCCGCCTCCTCTGCAGCTCGGAGCACGTCCACCTCGCCAGTCGCCGCCGCCAAGGCCGCGGCCTGCTCCGCGAGCTGCTCGCCGAGCGTCTGCCGGACCGCTTCGACCTCCTGTTCACTCACCGCCAGCAGCTCGAGCAACTCCTGGCGCTCGATCTGCCCCGCCTCCGCCTGCTGCTTGTAGCGCTCGGCCTCAGCCAGTGCCGCCGTGATCGCGACCTCGCGTTCCGCAAGTTGCTCGACAAGGGCCTTGCGAATCGCTTCCCCGTCCCGCTCCTGTGCCGCCAGCCGCTCCAGGAGTTCATCGCGCTCCCGCCGCGCCGTTTCCGATTCGACCCGCAAGGTCTTGACGTCGGCCAGTGCCGCCGCCAAGGTGGCCTCGCGTTCGGCCACCTGGCCCGCGAGCGCCTGCCGGACACCTTCCAGCTCGCGCTCAGCATCGGCCAGCCGCAGACCGACGTCATCCCGCTGACGACGGATCTCTTCGACCTGCGCCAACAGTCGGTTCCGAACCTCCTCAGCCTCTGCCAGCGCCGCTTGCTGCTCCCTCGCATGTGCTGCCGTCTCTTCCTGCGCCTGACGCAGCATCGCACACGCAGTCTCCAGCGTCTCCACGCGCCCCAGGAGCACGGCATTTCGCTCGTCCGCCTCGCGGGCACGTTCGTCGGCCGCGTTCAAATCGACTAGGCGCGCCGCGAGTTCGTTCTGCCATGTCAGTGCGCGCTCTTCCGCTTCGCCCGCCCGCGCGGTCGCCGCTTGCAACTCCTGCTCCAGCAACTGGCACCGCGCTGCTGTCTGCTCTTGCAGAGTGCGAATCTCCGCGAGGGCACGGTGTTCCTCTTCCGCTGACGCACACGCCGCGGCGAGCCGCTTACGAAGGTCTTCCTGCTCCGTCTCGATCCGGGCGACGATCTCCTCCAGCCGCTCCCGTTCCGCAAGCGCCTCGCTGTGGTGACGACTCAGCTCCTGGCAGCGCGCCTCGAGTGCGATGGTGGCGGCCCGCGCCGCTTCCAGTTCTTTCTCGAGCGTCGCGCCGCGGTCTTGCGCGCTCGCATGCGCGCAGCGGAGCTGCTCCGCCTCCCCGACTGCCCGCTCGGCGTCGGCCCTCGCCTCATCGAGCTCGCGTTGCAGAACTGCCACTGCTGCCTCAAACCGTTCGCGCAGCTCGCTTTCCCGTTGGGCACCGGCTTCGCGCATTTCGCACACGCGGGCTTCGAGTTCGGCAACGCGGGCCGCACGCTCCGCCAGGTCTTGTTCGATTGCCTCCGCACGCGTCACAGCGAACCGGTACTGTTCGGCTTGGGTCAGGGCGCGCTCGCGCATCTGCTCGAGGTCCGCTTCGAGAGCCCCGATGCGGCGCGCCGTTGCGAGCGCTTCGCGCTCCATCTCGTCGCGCAGCGCGCACAGCTCCTGAACCCGCGCCTCCAGTGTCGTGCGTGCCGCAGCCGATTCCGCCGCCTCTTCCCGGAGCCGGTCGTATTCCCCCGTTCGGTCCGCGAGCTGCCGGCGCACTGCAGCTAACTCATCGGCGAGCGCGTCCCGGTCGCTTTGCAAACCGGCCAGTGCCTCCGCCAGTTGCGCCTGTTCAGCAGCACTCGCCCGGCGCATTTCTGTGAACTGCACTTTGGTCGCTTCGTGCTCCGCGCGCAAGCGTACGAGCTCTTCTACATGGAGCGTGCGCAGCGCCGCAGCTTCGCGGTCGCGTGCGCCGATCTCTTCCTCGAGTGTCGTGATTCGATACTCGGTAGCGTCGAGCATCGTGCGCAACTCGATGGCAGCGACTCGCTGCTCTTCAAGTCGCGCCTCAGTGCGGTGAAGCGCGGCCTCGATCTCACGCGCGCGGGCTTCGGCTTGGGCGGCCCGCCGGCGCTGCACCTCCAGTTCTCCTTGCAACCGCGCGCGCGATGCGTGGAGGCCGGACCGTCGAACGGCTTCCTTCCCGCCCTCGTCGGCGCCCGATGGATGGGGTGGCCCGAGCTTCTCAAATGGCCGCACCCAATCCTTCAGACTAGCCGCGCTGCGTGTCGTCGACTCGTCCGGCAGCGAGGGCCGGCCAGTCTCAGGGCGCTGCTGCGCAGCAGCAAGCTTGGATGTCTCGGCGCGGGGATCGCGGCCCGACCGATTTGTTGTCTGTCGCCTGTGATCACTCATCGATGTCGGGTTGGACTCCTGGAATCGTGACCGCCCTGCGGCGCGGCGCCCAGCGCGCCTGCGAGTCGTCTTCAGCGAGCGGAAGGCCGGCCGGCGGGTCGTCCGCAACCACCTCCAAGCGCGGGAGGGACCGGCCCGGATCGACACGACGGACCTCGGTAATGAGACCCTCTTGGGTGAACGGTTTGGTGATGTAACCCGCCGCTCCGAGCTCCTGCGCGCGCCGCCGGTGTTTGTGGCTCGTTCGAGAGGTGCACACAATAATCGGCAACTCGCGCCAGCGCGGATGTCGCTTCATCTCCGCCATCAGCTCGTATCCGTGCATACGCGGCATTTCGAGGTCGGTGATCACGAGACGGAAGCGTCCATTGGCGAGCTTGCCCAGCGCATCGATTCCGTCGGCAGCGGTCTCAACGTCGAAACCCTCGTTTTCCAAGAAGCGCGTCATCAACTTTCGGACGCTGAGAGAGTCATCGACCACCAACACCGCATTGGCGGGCTCGCTCCGGTCCACAAACTCCTCCGACTCCAGCGGAAGCGGCGCACGAAACGGCGTGCCCGTCAATGCGACTTCGAGCAGGCGAGTGACATGCAGCACGAAGATCACCGTGCCGGCCGCAGAAATCGTGGTTCCCGCGAGATACGGGTGTGCTCCGAGCAACCGATCCAACGGACGAACCGCAATCTCCTGCTGTGCGCAAACCCGGTCGACCACTAGCGCCACCGCACCCGCTCGACGGCGCAGCACCACGGCAACCGCAGTGTCGGCGGGCGCCGGCTCGCCTACCAGCGCTCCGAGAACGATCACTGGCAACCGGTCACCACTGACGAGGAGAATCTGACGGGATCCATCCTCGCGCAGCGCAGACATCTCGATCGGCAGAGTCTGCTCGATGAACCGAACCGGTATGGCGAATGCCTGCGCACCCACTTCAACCATCAACGCCTCATCGATCGACGTGGAAAGAGGCAACCTCAGGGCAATTGTCGTCCCCTGTCCGAGTCCTGTGCTGACTTCGATGTGCCCGTTCAAACCTTCGACCTGTTGCGCGACGACGTCCAAACCAATGCCGCGGCCGGCCAGCTCGGTTGGACTGGCGTCAGTGGTGAATCCGGCACGGAAGATCAAGTGTATCAATTCGTCGCGGCCCAGTTCGGAGACCGGCTCGGGCAGTCCCAAGTCTCTTGCACGTGCACGAACTGCTTCGAGATCGATACCAGCACCGTCATCTTCGACAGTCACCACGATGCCATCCGGTTGCAGCGCAGCGCTCACGCCAATCGTCCCACTCGCGCTTTTCCCACGCGCTTCGCGAACCGCGGGAAGCTCAATGCCGTGAGCCACCGCATTGCGCACCAAGTGGAGCAAGGGCACAAAGAGAGCCTCGACGAAGCTGCGATCGAGCTGGAGGTCGCCGCCTCGAAATTCTGTGCGGACGAGTTTTCCGGCCTGCCGCGCAGCGTCGCGCACCGATCGCTCCAGCCGATGGAACACAGTCGCGAGCGGCACACGGCGCAGGTCGCTGATCTGCTGTTGGAGGGTCGCTGTGATCTTGGCGAACTGTCGTGCCTGCTCGGCGAGGGTCTCGACGAGTCGGCCGAGTTCGTCCGCGATCTCCCCTGCATCGCTCGCCATTTCAAGCACGCTGCGGGAAAGGACAGCGCTGTCATCGTACTTGTCGAAATCGAGTTCGGAGAAGAGCTCGTCCGAATCGCCTTCGACCACGGGCAGGGCGCCATTGTCGCGTACCTCCGCCGGTGCAGCCGAACCACGCCATAAGCGCTCTTCAACGCGCCGATCAAATCCTTCCGCCGTCTCCGCCAAACGACGGCGACAGGCGTGAAGTTTCTCGCGCAGCTCCGAAAACAGGCGGACCTTTTGAGTCATCTGCACCCGATTGACGACAAGTTGCCCGACCTGCTCCATGAGCGTGTCCAGCACGGCCATCGGCAGTCGGGCAAATCGAGTACTGGCGCCGTCCACGGCCCGAGGCAGGTGGACATCGGTCCCGATTGCATCGCTGACGAGGTCGCCGACCGAATCGACCAGTGCGAGCAGCCGATCGGCCAGCCGCGAACCGCCGATTCCGCGATCGACCCCGCCGGCTTCCAGCAGCGACTCCCCTTCGTGGAGTCGCGCCGCCACGGCATCCAACCCCAGCGCCGCCGCGGCACCCTTGAGGCTGTGGAGCTGTCGCAGCAAGGCCGGCCGCACCTCAGCATCGTCAGAGTTGCGCTCCAGGCGCAGTGACAATTCCTCACAGCGATCCAACGCCTCACTTGCCTCGAGTGCAAACGCTTCGATCAGCTCCCGTTGGTCGGCGAGCGCGAGCTGTCCCGTACCCGTCCCCGCACACGCGGCTGCCAGCGATGGCGCTTCGACCTCGGCCGCACCGAAGAGCGCGTCGAAACAGGCTTGCGCGGCCGCAATGGCCGCGTCATCGAGCAAATTGGCAGCTGCAAAGAACCGTTCGAGGTGCACTGCCGCATCCACGAGATCGGTGCGTCCTACGAGGCCGGCTGACCCTTTGATGGTGTGGAACACGCGGCTTAACTGATGGCACGCCACCTCGCGAGTGCCGCGCGATGCAAGCAGATGAAGCTGGGCGGGGACCCCGAGCAAGCGCTCGCGGAGTTCGGCGGTAAACACCTCGTTCAGGTCGGCACCGAAGCCATCGGAGCTCGTCGCTGTCCTGTCTCCCGCGGCAGCTTTCAGGCACTCGGCGCGCGGGGCATCTTCGGGTTCGTCCATGCTCAACCTCAACCCCGGATCGCTCCCAACGGGGTGGGCACATCGGTCGCCGTCCCGTTGCCGCCAGCACTCCTGTTGCCGAGCGGTTCGCCCCGCCACGACGCGGGAGTAGGCCAATCGGCCATGACTGCAAGGAGCCTCCCCACGTGTGCGTGCGCTGCTTCTGCTGCGCTGCGCAGGCGACACGCCACCTCTGCTGCGCCGTCCACCGCCTCTTGGACGCTGCGCGCGGTCTCGCCGGGCAGGCGCATTTCTTGTGCCAGCACTGATGCTGACCGGCCGCACTCAGCGAGCGCTTCCACAAGGCCAACCGCCCGCCGCTCGATATCGGCGATGCGCTGCAGGTGCTGCTCGACCTGTTCATTCTGATGCCCGGTCTCCGTCAGCGCCTCTCCGATGTCTTTCCGCACTGCATCCAGCGCACGCGCCAGTTCTTCCCGGACCAGGTCAGCCCGCTTAGCCAGCTTGCGCACCTCCTCCGCAGCGACCGCACCCCGACCCGCTACGCTATGGCGCGCCTCATCAATGGCTGCGTTCACCGCCATCATGTTGAGGTCCGCCGCGACGCATGCCACCTGGCCCGCCGCGGCCAACATATCCATCGACCGCTCCCCGAGTCGTTTCATCTTGCCGCTGGCGGCGCGCGTCCTTGCATAGAGCTGCTCCGCGGCGGCCAAAACACCGCGCACGGCCTTTCCGTGGCTGCAGGCCAACTGCCCCGCTCGACGAACTGCTTCTTCGGTTTCGCTGGCGTCCCGGACCGCAGCGTCGAGCGATCCGATGATCTTCCGCATTCCTGAACTCGCCTGGCCGATCTGATCGACCTGACAGGCTGCCTCACGCACGAGGTGCTCGGTTCCCGCCTGCACGGTCGCCGTCAGCTCGGTCAACCGGGACGGGACGCGACAAAGATGATCGAGCAAGTCACCGATGGAAACGCACATTCCGTTGATGGCATTAGCTAGACTTGCCAGCTCCCCATCGACCCGGGCGCGCCGCGACAGGTCACCCCCGGTAACCGCTGTCACGACGGACAAGATGTCTTGCACCTCGACCTCGCGTCGCTGGCGTTGGGTTTCCTCGTGGCGCTGCGACTGCGTCCAGCGGTCGAGCAATGCATTGAGAGCGCGCGCGAGATGGGCAAACTCGTTGCGCGTGGTGACGCGGGCCCGAAGACTCAGGTCTCCGCGCGCCACCGCCCGCATCGTCTCCACCAACTGCGTGGCCGGACGTACGACCCACCAGGTGATGCCACCTCCGGCGAACGCGACGAAGACGAGCATGCCCAGCGCTGAGATGCCCACACTCCACCGAAGGCTCGCCAGCGGGCGAAGCGCCTCGGACTCGTTGACTTCGACAAACACGCTCCAATCGAGATTCGGCACGTCCACGCGGCCAAACGCCCCGAGCACGGCTGTACCGCGATGATTCAAATACCGGCCGGCGAAGCTGCGTGCGTCAGGGGATTTCGGCACGGCAGGCACAGGAACCTCATAGCTGAGCACGGAGCTCGCCGCCGCAACGGCGCCTCGCTGCCTCGACTCTTCGACGAAGCGGGATTCACTCCGCATCAGGCGGTCGGGCCCCACCAGGTAGACGTCGCCCGTAGCGCCCAGCCCGATATCGGCCCACCGCCGACCCACGGACAGAACATCGGTGAAAGGCTGCGACGAGAGTTCGACAATGACGGCACCAACCACCCGACTGTTCACGACGATTGGGGCAGCGGCAAAGGCAACGGGACGGCCGTGCAGAGGCACATATGGAGCGAAGTCGGCCCATCGAGCGACGATCGCGGCGTCAGCTCCGTGAATCTCCCGAAACAGGGCCCCGAGATTGGAACGCGCGTACGGTCCGTCGAACAGACCGGTTTGAAAAGCCGGCGTCTTGACCATGCTGTAAACGATGCGGCCGTCCAGCGCATCGACGAGAAGGATGTCGTCCCAGCCGAACCGGTGGGCCATCTCTTGAAACACCGGGTGCCACACCGCGTGCACCACGCCGTATGGGTTCTCGTTGTGCTCGGGGGGCGTCTGACCGGCGTCGCCTGCGGGATCCGGTTGCTCCACGACGTACGTCGCTTGTAACCAGACCGCAGAGCGCTGCGGCAGCAGGACAGCATCGAGCGTGAGTTGTTGTGTTTTGAGCTCCCAGGCATAGTATTCGCGCAGATAATCTCTCAGCCGGACCATTTGCGGCCGGATTGCCGATTCATTGGTCAGGGGATGGTCCTCGAGCTGTTGGGTTGCGCCAGCAAACTGCCTCAGAGCAGTCAACACGCGGGGATCAGCGGCCAGGGTTGTGATCTGACTGCCGACCCGCTCGGTGTATTGCTCGATAGCCAATTCCCGCTGCACCTGGAGCGCCTGGACGTGCCGCACAACCCCGTCGCGCAGCATGGCAGCCGCTCGCCAATAACCTAGCCCGAGAACGGAGACGAGACCGAGAACAATAACCGGGAAGAGCCCGCTCAAGAGCTGCCAGTGAACCCGGCGCACAGGCGCGCGGTGCCGGTCGATTTGTGGCGATTCCACCATCGCGGGTTCGTAGCGCTACGAACGCCGGTCCTTCGCCGTCCCGTGGCACTCGCCGCATTGGTCAGAGAGTCCCAGG